>JAODNB010000290.1 GCA_025464795.1 Frankiales bacterium | reverse complement strand
GTCGCCGGCGTGTCGGTGGACCCGCCACCGGACGTCAGCGTCCGCAGCGTCCAGTCACCCGGCGCCGCGAAGAAGCGGAAAGCGCCGGAGGCACTGGTCTGCACCTCCGCGGTGAACTCGCCCGTGCTGTCGAGCAGGCGGACGTAGGCCCCGCCCACCGGGTCTCCATCACGCACGACCGTCCCCTGAACGATGGACTCCTTGGCCACGTCAATCCCCTCTAGGTCGAGCGTCTGCACGGGGGCCCCGCACATCAGACGTCCTTCTGAACAGGCACGCCGACGAGGGAGCCGTACTCGGTCCAGGACCCGTCGTAGTTCTTCACGTCCTCGTGGCCGAGCAGCTCGTGCAGGGCGAACCAGGTGTGGCTGGAGCGCTCACCGATGCGGCAGTAGGCGATGGTCTGCTTGGACGTGTCCAGGCCCGCTTCCTTGTAGAGCTCGGCCAGCTCCTCGTCGCTCTTGAAGGTGCCGTCGTCATTGGCAGCCTTGCTCCACGGGACGCTGATCGCGGTCGGGATGTGACCCGCGCGCTGGGACTGCTCCTGCGGGAGGTGCGCAGGCGCGAGCAGCTTGCCGCTGAACTCGTCAGGGCTGCGGACGTCGACGAGGTTCTTCACGCCGATCGCCTGCACGGTCTCGTCGCGGAACGCGCGGATCGACAGGTCCTGCTCGGAGGCCTTGTACGAGGTCTTGTTCCGCGCCTCGACATCGGTGGTCAGGGCCCGACCGTCGAGCTCCCACTTCTTGCGGCCGCCGTCGAGGAGCTTGACGTCGTTGTGGCCGTACAGCTTGAAGTACCAGTAGGCGTAGGCGGCGAACCAGTTGTTGTTGCCGCCGTACAGCACGACGGTGTCGTCGTTGCTGATGCCCTTCTCACCCAGGAGGGCCTCGAACTGCTCCTTCGAGACGAAGTCGCGGACGACCTGGTCCTGGAGCTCGGTCTTCCAGTCGAGGCGGACGGCACCCTGGATGTGGCCACCGTCGTAGGCGGACACGTCCTCGTCCACCTCCACGAGGACGACCTTCGGGTCGGACAGGTGGGCCTCAGCCCAGTCGGCGTCGACGAGGACGTCTGCGCGGCTCATGCGGTTGCTCCCTTGGTTGTTCTTCTGAAGATGAGGTAGAGCTCGCAGCCGAGGCACAGGCCCGCGGCGGCGTTGAGCAGGGCTGCGACGAGCGCGAACCCGGTGAAGACCTGGCCGGCGAGCTGCGCGCCCGCCAAGAAGCTGACGGCTCCCGCGGCGGCGAACAGCAGGCCGACGACCTGGGCGAAGCGCGTGGGGGCCTCCTCCTCCAGCTCCGCCGGCGGCTGGAGCCGCGGACGGACGAGCGCCTTGAAGGCGAGCTGGTACGGGGACAGGCCCCGGCTGCCGAGCGCGAACACGACGGCCTGCACCGTCAGCAGGACGCCGGCTGTCGTGGTGCTGCCGCTCACGAGCAGGGTCGTCGCGAGGACGGCGCTCGTGATCCAGGCCACGAAACGTGGCCCACGTGGATCGATCATGGGGTGTGCCTCTCAGTGGTCGGACGTCCTGGAAGTGATCAGGAGGCGCGACACAGGCAGCTCTGGGCACGGCAGAGGTCGATCGACCGCCGCTTCACCAGAACGAGATGCACGAGCAAAGGGTACGGCACTGTCACACCGCGCTCTCGAGGGCGGCCAGGACCTGCTCCTTGCGGGGCTGCCCGGACGCTCGCACGACCTCGCGCCCGGACGCGTCGAGAACGAGGGTCGTCGGCGTCTTGAGGATGCCGAGGCGCCGGACCAGCTCCAGCTGCGACTCGGCGTCGACCTCGACGTGCTCGACGCCGGGAAGCCCTGCCGCGATGTCACTCAGGACGCGCTTGGTGGCCCGGCAGGGGGCGCAGAAGGCACTCGAGAACTGGAGCAGCGTCGCACGCGAGCCCGAGGCGGGGATCAGCGGTCGGAGGTCCTCGCGGTCGTCCGACCTCACCGCCCTCGTCCTGCGCAGCCGGCCGGAGGAGAACCGGCTCCATGCAGCGAGCCCAGCGGTCAGCGCGACAGCGCCGACGAGCACCTCCACCCCTGTCATGACCTCGCCAACGCTCTCGGAGGCCTAACTAGTCCCCACCGGGATCACGGTGGCGCCCGCCCGAGCTGCGAGAACCAGACCCGAGGTGGTGGGCCTCACCCCCGAAAGGTGGAGGCCGTAGGGCAGTGTCCCCACCGGAACGCGGAAGTCGAAGCGACCGGCAAGCGCCTTGTTGAGGAGGCTGCTGGACTGCCCGAGCACCGAGACCCTCTGCGCGGTGATGACGATCGTCCTGCCCTCGAGCCGCACCGTGGAGTCGGTCGCGGCGGTCACCGACTGCCCGAGGACCGTGACCCGGCCGGTGACGCGGACACCTGATCCGAGGGGTGTCACGGAGATCCCGGCGATGCTGCCCTTCTGCGCCACGTCCGCGAAGGTGACGGTGGCTGTCGCGGCGATGCCTGAGACAGGCACCGATCCGACCGATCCGGAGAGGGCCTCGGACAACGGGATCTGCACCCCCGTCAGGGAGACGTCGAGCTCGGCGATGCGCACCCCCTCGCGTGCGAGGGAGCCTGTGCGGACGACGACGTGCTCGTACCGCCCCCCGATCGCCTGCGTGAGGAACGGGAAGCCCTTGATGCTCACGGACGGCTTGGCGCTGAGGCCTGCAGAGACCTGCATGCGCGACGCGATGACGCTGGACGTCACCGCCACCGCGATGCGGTCCGCCACCACCAGGAGCACAAGCACGACGACGATCGCGGTGAGCAGGCGGCGCACCCTAGGACCGCTCGAGCAGGACGACGCAGAGCAGCACCACAGGGCCCAGGACCGCGAACGGCAGGAGGGTCGAGACCGGGCGGAGCGCAGCGACCCTTCGGGCATCGTCCGGCTGGCTCGTCAGCTCGGCGGCGGCGAGGTCCACGGCGAGATCTGCCGCGGCGACAGCCGCCGCAGCAGACAACCCGATGAGCGCGGCTCGGGAGGTGCTGAGGTGGCCGTCCCCCAGAGCTGTCGCGAGCGCCACACCTGCACCGAGCCCGAGCAGCAGCCCCGGCCAGGCCCGCGTCGCGCCGGTGGCGAGGGCCGGGCGCGAGACGACCGCGTCACCGAACCGACCCGCGAGCAGCGCGATGCCGGCAGCCGCGAGGCCGACCCGGACGGCCCAGACGCCCTCAGGGTGGCGCACCGCCGCCGCGAGGCAGACCGAGGAGCACACCATGGTCACGACCACGAGGGTGTCGGCCAGGGACTCGGTGACGCGCGAGCGCTCCCGGCGGAGGAGCTGGTGGAGGAGTCCGCCGACGAACGACAGCGCCACCACACCGGCCAGCCCGCCGACGCGCCCGTCGTCGAGCTCGACGACCAGGTCAGCTCCTGCTGCTGCAGCGAGCCCCAGGAGGAACACACCTCCGGACGAAGGGGCGTCGACGAGCGCCAGGAAGCCCAGGGCCAGGACGAGCTGGAGGACAGCGATGCCCGCGACGAGCGGCAGGTGTCCCAGGACTGCGAGCCCGAACAGGCCAGCGGCCAGCACCGCGGAGACCAGGCCCTGCCCCAGCACCGGGGGGCGCAGGGCCGCGGCAGGCGCGTCCGAGCCGGTCTGAGCGGTCACGGGGAAGAAACTAGTCGAACGTGTTCCGCATCACCTGCGCATCACTTCGCGTCGCGGCCGCGCCCGTCCGTTAGACTGAGCGCTTCCGAGGCAACGGCGCCTCTCCCCAAGGCTTCCCCAAGCCCAGGAGGTTCGCCCCGCATGGCCACGCTGCTGCTTCTCACCAACGCGATGACTCCCTCGACCGAGGTGCTGCCCGCGCTCGGACTGCTTGCGCACAGCGTGCGCGTCGCTCCGCTCGAGGTCTCTGCACTCCTGGACGACTCCGGCGCGGGTTCGGCCGATGCGATCCTCGTCGACGCCCGGCGCGACCTCGTCCAGGCACGGTCGCTGTGCCGACTGCTTCGCACCACGGGGGTCAGCTCCCCGGTGTTCGCGGTTCTCACTGAGGGCGGCCTCGTCGCCCTCACCGCCGAGTGGGGTGTCGACGACGTGCTGCTCGACAGCGCGGGGCCCGCCGAGGTCGACGCCCGCCTGCGCCTTGCGACCGGCCGAGTCGCCACGGTGACGGACGCCGTGGCGAACGAGCCCGGAGTCGTCCGCGCCGGCGAGCTGACGATCGACGAGGGCACCTACACCTGCCGCCTGCGCGGCCGCGCGCTCGACCTGACCTTCAAGGAGTTCGAGCTCCTCAAGTACCTCGCGCAGCACCCAGGCCGTGTCTTCACGCGCGCCCAGCTGCTCCAGGAGGTCTGGGGCTACGACTACTACGGAGGCACCCGCACCGTCGACGTGCACGTGCGGCGCCTGCGCGCGAAGCTCGGCGCGGAGCACGAGCAGCTCATCGGCACCGTCCGGCACGTCGGCTACAAGTTCGTCACGCCGCCGATCGCCGCTCTGCCCGAGGACGCTGCGGTGCTCGACTCGGTGGACCTCTCCAGCCGGTAGTTAGGGTGGGCCGGTGCCCACCGCTGACGCGCTCGACCGGTTGCTGCCGGACGACGTCGCGCAGGTCCGCGACCTCGTCCAGGTCGTGTCCGCAGCCGACGGGGTCCCGCCTCTGTCGGACCACGTCATGCTGCACCTGCCCGGCGGCGGCGACACCAGCGTCACCCACCTGCTCGTGCGGGACGGGGGGTCTCTCATCGGGTACGCCCACCTCGACGTCACCGACCAGGTAGCCGGCTCGTCGGCAGAGCTCGCCGTCCACCCCGACCGACGCGGTTCCGGGGTCGGTCGGCTGCTGGCAGAGGAGCTGCTGCGGCGCTCACCCGACGGCCGGCTGAGGCTCTGGGCTCACGGGGACAGACCTGAGGCTGCGAAGCTCGCAGACTCGCTGGGCTTCGTGCGCAGCCGGTCGCTGTGGCGGATGGAGCGACCCCTCGCGGAGGCCCTGCCCCCGGTGAAGATCCCGGAGGGCGTCGCTGTCCGGACGTTCGTCGTCGGGCAGGACGAGGCCGCCTGGACGGCCCTGAACAACCGCGCCTTCGCCGGCCACCCTGAGCAGGGCGACTGGGGACTCGAGGAGATCGAGGTCCGCGAGGGCGAGCCGTGGTTCGACCCCGAGGGGTTCTTCCTGGCCTTCCGGGGCCTGGGCATGGAGGACCTCGTGGGGTTCCACTGGACCAAGATCCACGGCGGCCACTCTCATGGGGACCACGCGCACGACGCTGTGGGAGAGGTCTACGTCGTCGGCGTCGACCCTTCCGAACAAGGCCGCGGGCTCGGTCCCGCCCTCACCCTTCGAGGCCTGCATCACCTGCAGGACAAGGGACTTCCCACCGTCATCCTCTACGTCGACGAGTCCAACACCCGGGCGATCGCGGTCTACGAAGGGCTCGGCTTCGCGCGCGTCGCCACCGATGTCTCCTTCGCCAAGCTGGCCTGAGGCCGCCACCGCCGGACCAGTACGAGCCCGATGACGGGGAGAGCCGTCGCGAACGCGAAGACCACGGCCGTCGCACCGCCGAGCCCGAGGCCGGTCTTGTCGAACAGGGACAGCCCGAGACCCAGACCGCCGCCGAGGGCCCAACCGAGCTGGAGCGCTGTCTCCGATCGCGCGAACGCCGCCCCGGTCTGCTCCGGCGGCACGGTCACCTGCAGGGCGGCGTCGAGGGCGTACTTCCCCAGCGAGGCACCGAGCGCGACCGACCCGACCGCGAGAGCCCGGAAGAGCGTCGTGCCTGCCACCGCGGCGATCAGGCAGGCCGCCATGGGTGCGACCAGGGCGATGGCGGTGAGCCTGACCACCCGCTCGTTGGGCAGCCGACTGGCAAGGCCCGTGCCGAGCAGTCCGCCCGCCACTCCGGCACCCAGGACGATGCCGACGGCGACCGTCGAGGTCTCGTGCGCTTTCAGCAGGATGGCGAGGCCCAGCGTGAGCAGACCGACAGTCGCGCGCAGCGAGACCGTCGCGACGAGCGCGCGCCGGATGGGCGCGGGCATCTCGCCCATCGAGAACTTCGCCGCCCTGCGCTGGTCCTTGCTCGGGGCGTCGTCGACGTGCGACGGCAGACGCAGCGCGGTCGCTCCTGCCGCGAGGAAGAGCACGGCCGCCGCCCTGAGGTCCCACGCCGCGCCCACGGCCTTGGAGATGCCGACGCCGAGGGCCGCCGCGACGCCCGAGCTCGCGAGAGCGGCCATGTTGAGGCGCGCGTTCGACGCGACGAGCCCGAGCGCCGGTGGTCGCACCCGGATGACGGCGGCGGCTCGTGCGACGCCGTAGGCCCGTTGCATCACCAGGATCACGAGTGCCTGGGGGTAGAGGCCCAGAGAGGCGAGGGAGCCGGCGAGCGTCCAGGCGACGAGACCCCGAACGCCGGCGGCGAGTGCGAGGACGTTGCGACGGCCGTGCGGAAAGCGGTCCAGGAGCGGCCCGGCTACGGGGACCAGCAACGAGAAGGGAAGCAGGGTCAGCAGGAGGTACAGCGCGATCTTGCCGCGGGCCTGCGCAGCGGACACCGTGAAGAGGGCCGTGCTCGCGAGCGCCACCGCGACGAGGGCATCCCCGGCGGCCTGCAGAGCATGGGTCCACAGCAGGGCCGCGAGGCCCGAGCGGTCGGCGCCGTCTGCCGAGGCAGCCGCCCGAACCCTCCTCACCGCTCGGGAGAGGAGGTCGCGAGTGCTCACCCGGTCATCGTCCCTCACGCCGACCTGCACGGCAGCCAGGCGCTACCAGAAAGATCTTGACGACACTTTGTGAACACCGCTAACTTAACATCGTTCACTTCAGAGAGGCTGTCGCCGTGCTCACTCGTCTCGCGCCCGTCCTGGTGGCCCGTCGCCGCCGCGTGCTCGTCCTCGCGTTCCTGTTCCTGGCCCTCGCCGGCGGCCTCGGCGGCGGTGTGGCGAAGGAGCTGTCCGCGGGTGGCTTCGCCGACCCGAAGCAGCAGTCGGAGCAGGCTGCCGCAGCCCTCGACGAGGTCTTCCACACCGGCCCGTCGAACTTCCTGCTCCTGGTCAAGGCGCCGGCCGGCGTCGACAGGGCTGCCGCCGCGGGCACGGCGCTCAGCACCGACCTCGCGAAGCAGCCCGGGGTCACGTCCGTCGTGTCCTACTGGAACGCCGGGCGCCCCGTGACCCTGAGGTCCAAGGACGGCACCGAGGCCATGGTCCTGGCCCGCATCACCGGCAGCGAGGACGACGCCGTCAAGAACGCAAAGGCGCTCGGAAGGAAGTACGACGGCACGTTCCGGGGGCTGTCGGTGCGCAGCGGCGGCGAGTTCGCCGTGTACGCCCAGGTCGGTGACACCATCGAGCGCGACATCATCCGCGCCGAGTCGATCGCGGTGCCCGTCACGGCGATCCTGCTGGTCCTCGTCTTCGGCTCCGCCGTCGCAGCCTCCCTGCCGCTGCTCGTGGGCGTGCTGTCGATCCTCGGCACCTTCTTGTCCCTGCACCTCCTGCACTACGGCACCGACGTCAGCGTGTACTCCGTCAACCTCGCCACCTCGATGGGCCTGGGGCTCGGGATCGACTACTCGCTGTTCCTCGTGACCCGGCATCGGGAGGAGCTGCGCCGCGGGCTGTCCGTGGCCGACGCGGTGAAGGAGACCGTGCGGACCGCCGGCCGCACCGTGCTGTTCTCCGCGATCACGGTCATGCTGAGCCTCAGCGCGCTGCTGGTCTTCCCCCTGTTCTTCCTGAGATCCTTTGCCTACGCGGGGATCTCGGCCGTCCTGTTCGCGCTGCTGGGCGCCCTCGTCGTGCTGCCGGCAGCCCTGGCAGCCCTGGGTGAGCGCATCAACTCCCTGGACCTCCGCAGGCCCGTGCGCAAGGCGCTGCGCCTGCAGCCCCCGCGGGTGAAGGCCTTGGACGAGGGCTTCTGGCACCGGGTGGCGGTCACCGTCATGAAGCGCCCCGTCGGCGTGGGTACCTCGGTCGTGCTGCTCCTGGTGCTCCTCGGGCTGCCGTTCCGCAACGTCGTCTTCGGTCTGCCGGACGACCGGGTGCTGCCTCGCACCGCCCAGGCGCAGCAGGTCGCTCAGGCCCTGCGCGAGGACTTCCAGGGCCGCGAGGCCTTCGCCCTACCGGTCATCCTGCAGCCGGCACCGCCGTCGGTGTCCGCCTATGCCACGGCCCTGTCGAGGGTGCCCGGCGTGGAGCGGGTGGACGCGGCAGACGGCCGCTACATGAGCGGCCGCAAGGTCGCGCCCGGCGAGCCGACCTTCAAGGTCGTCGGCGCCGAGCGGCTGTCGATCGTGCCGGCCATCGAGTCGATCGGCCCAGCCGGCGAGAGGCTCATCAAGGGGCTGCGCGCCGTCCCCGCACCTTCGCACGTCCTGTTCGGCGGCCAGGCCGCGCAGCTCACGGACACCAAGCACGCACTCGGTAGCAAGCTCCCGCTCGCCCTGCTGCTCGTCCTCGCCGCGACGTTCGTCCTGCTGTTCCTGTTCACCGGGTCCCTCATCATCCCGGCGAAGGCCCTGGTGCTGAACTTCCTGTCGCTGTCGGCCACCTTCGGGCTCATGGTCTGGGTGTTCCAAGAGGGCCACCTCGCTGGCCTGATCGGCGATCCCATCGTCACCGGAACTCTCGACACGACGATGCCGATCCTCATGTTCTGCGTGCTGTTCGGGCTCTCGATGGACTACGAGGTCTTCCTGCTCTCGCGCATCAAGGAGGAGTGGGACGCGACCGGCGACAACACCCGTGCCGTCGCCATCGGGCTCGAGCGCACGGGATCCCTGGTCACCGCTGCCGCAGGACTGCTCGCCCTCGTCTTCTTCTCCTTCGTCTCCAGCGACATCGCCTTCATCAAGCTGCTCGGTCTCGGCACGGGACTCGCGGTCCTCGTCGACGCGACCCTGGTCCGCGGCGCCCTGGTGCCGTCGTTCATGCGCCTGATGGGGGATCGCAACTGGTGGGCGCCGGCCTCCCTGAAGCGGCTGCACGCCCGCGTCGGCCTCGCTGAGGCACACTCGTCGCCGGACCCGATCTCTCTGGAGGAACCTGTTGGCGTCTGACGCCCCCCGCAAGCGAGCCCCTCGAGGGCAGGGTGCGGCCCTGCGCGGTGAGGTGCTGACGGCAGCCATGGACCTGCTGCGCGAGACCAGCTCCGAGGAGTCTGTCTCGCTGCGGGCTGTCGCCGCCAGGGTCGGCGTCTCCGTCCCCTCGATCTACCTGCACTTCGCGGACAAGCAGGCCCTGCTCGACGCTGTGTGCGAGGAGGTGTTCGAGCAGCTCCACCGGGCGTTGAAGGAGGCCTCGGCAGACGCCCCGGACGCGTTCGAGGCCCTGCGCCAGCAGGGGATGGCCTACGTGCGCTTCGCCTTGGCCAACCCCGAGCACTACCGGATCGTCATGATGGGGTCGCCCTCAGGGCACGACCCGGCCGATGAGATCGCCTCCGGCGCCTTCGGGCACGTGCTCGACTCCGTCACCGCCTGCATCGGCCTGGGCGTGCTCGAGGGGGATCCGGTCGATCTCGCGCTCCAGCTGTGGGCCGGTGTGCACGGCATCGCGTCCCTGCGCATCGCGAAGCCGATGTTCCCCTGGCCGCCGCTCGAGGACTTCTTCGACGGCACCTTCTGCGCAGTCGGCATCGGGCTCGCCGCACAGACCCGCATCCCGGTCGGGCTCGGCGCGGACGAGGTCACGGCGCGGCTGAACTCCCTCCGCGCCTGACAGTCAGGTGTGCTTGCTGGCCTTCTTCGTCGCCTTCTTCGCGGCCTTGGCGCTCGCCTTGCCCGCCTTGTGCGACACCCGGCCTGCCGCGTGCGGCAGCGACTCACGGCCTCCTGTGTCGGCGACGGTCATCAGCAGACCTCCGAGCAGTCCGAGGTTCTTGAAGAAGTGCACCTGCTGCTGCTTGCGGGCGTCCTTGTCCTTCTCGGACCAGAAGGGGTGCGCCACGTAGGTCGAGGGCGCCAGCGACCCGGCGAGCAGCAGCGCGGACAGCCGCGGCATCCGGCCACGGGCAAGGGCGAGCCCGGCGACGATGTCGACCCCGGCACTGGCGCGCACGATCGTCTCGGGCGATCCCAGCCCAGCACCGCGGACGGCCTCGACCTTCGGCCCTGGGTGGCGCAGCGCGTCCACTCCCCCTGTCACGAACATGCTGGCCAGCAGGGGACGGGCGGCGGCGCGGATCGGGCTCATGAGTGCTCCTGACGTCGGGACGGTCGCTGGTGCCCTACCCCACGAAGGGGCTCCTCACGCGGTGTGGGACGAGGGCGGGCCGTTGGCGTCACGCCCTCGCGGGGATCCGCGTCGAGACCCGGCCGCCGAGGCTGACGCCCGTCACGCGCCCGTTCTCGTCCCGGAGGAACGAGCCGACGAGGCCGGCGGCAGGCCCCTCAGTGCCGACGAAGCGGTCAGGGTCGGCCGCCTGGACGGCGATGGGGATCGTGGGCTGCTCGACGTCAGGATCGGCGCCCATGGCAGCCATGGCCTTCTTCGTCTCCTCGCTGGCCACCACGTCGACCAGCAGGACGCCCTCTCCGGCCCGCAGGGTCATGACCCCGGAGATGCTCTGGAAGGTGCCTGTGTACTGCTCGAGCTCCTCGGCGGTCAGCGAGGCCGCCTCAGGGGCCTCGCTCTTCAAGCCGAGGAAGTGCTCGAGTGCCCACTCGGTCATGTGCTTGTTGACCTGCGCCCCACCCGGCCCGCCGTTCGTCATCGAGATGATCGCGAAGCTGCGGCCAGGGACCAGGACGAAGGCGGAGTACTGGCCGATGGTCGTGCCGCCGTGCTTGGCGACCGGCTCCCCGTCAACCGTGCTGAGCAGCCAGCTGATCCCGATCGCGTCGCCGAGGGCGTTACCCGGGCACAGGGCGGTCGGCTGCTTCATCAGGTCCAGACTCGCCTTCGACAGGACCTGGCTGCCGTCCGGCCCGGTGCCGTCGCCGAGGTGGAACCTCGCCCAGGCGATCTGGTCCCGGGCGGAGCCGGCGATCCCTCCAGCCGGACCGACGTTGGCGGACATGCCCCACGGGCGGACGACCCGTTGGGTCCCGTCGACAAGCGCGTGGCCGACCGCGAACCGCCGGGTCATGATCTGGTTCTTCGACAGGAACGTGCTCGTGAGGCCCAGCGGGTCGAGCAGGAGGTCCTGGATCGCACTGGCGAACGGCCTGCCCGTCACCTTCTCGATGAGCCGACCGGCGAGCACGAGCGAGGCGTTGTTGTACGACACCGCGGCTCCGAGCGGGTTGACCTGCGTGAGATCGGCCATGAGGGCGACGTACCGCTCGAGGGCGTCGTCGCCGTCGCCGGTGTCGGTGAAGAAGTCGCCGTCCCATCCCGCGGTGTGGTTCAGCAGCTGCAGGACCGTGACCTCCGCTGCCACCGACTCGTCCTTGAGCACGAGCTCCGGCACGTGCTGGCGGACCTTGTCCGTGAGGCTGAGCCGACCCTGCTCCACCAGGCGCATGATGGCCGTCGCGGTGAAGGTCTTCCCGGTGGAGCCGAACTGGAAGAGGGTCTCCTCGTTCACCTCGAGCGGGTTCTCCACGCTGGTGACCCCGAAGGACGCGTAGTGCTCCACTCCGTCGATGAGCACCCCCAGGGCGACACCCGGGACGTCGAGCTCGGTCGCCTTGGCGGTGAGCTCCTGCTGGAGGCTGTCGGCCATGTCTTCTCCTGTGTGCGTCGTGACGTGCGATGGGTGGGCGGGGTCTGCTGGGTAGTGGGTCGGGCGGCGCGGTCAGCTGAGGACGAGGGCACCGGCCCTCGTGATGCCGAGGACGGCCTGACCGGCGGAGAGACGAGGCTCGAGGGCCTCCCGCACCTGGATGCGCCACGCCTTGGCGGCGGCGGGGTCGCTGGCGCGAAGGGTCTCGATGTCTGGCGGGAGCTGCACCAGGCAGGGCCCGTGCACGCGAGCAGCGACCGGTCCGGGCGCGACGGCGAAGGGCAGGTCGGCGGGGTCGAGGAACGGCAACCGCTCGGACTCGGCGCGCACGGCGGCCTCGCTCAGGAGGTCCCAGGTCAGCTCCAGCCGGTCGCTCTGGTCGCCGCGGTTCAGCCCGTCCTTCATGGGACCGTAGAAGTCGGGCAGGTAGTGGCTGACGGAGGCCCCCAACGCGCACAGGTTGAAGACCAGGTTGCGTCGCACGAGCGGGTCGCAGGTCCAGGAGATCGTGAGAAGGCCCCGGTCGAGCGCCCAGCCCCGCTGGTGCTGCTTCATCGCGAAGCCGAGACCTTGGCGCTGACCGGCCGGCGCCACGCCGGTGATGTGGCTGTGCAGGCCCTCGAAGGTGACGAGCGCGAGGCTCACGGCCACGAGCTGGTTCCGATCGTCGTACGCGCCGAAGCAGTAGCCACCGGTGTGCTGCACGGTGCGGAGCAGGTTGGCGGGGACGGGCGACTCATCGCCCTTCCACACGTCACGAAGGAGAGCGGCGGCCTGCTCGGTGGCGGCAGGCGTGCTCAGCTCGCGGACGGCCACCCCTGCCCGCAGCGCCGTGGCCGCGGCACGTCCCGAGGAGAGCGTGGTCATGGGTCCACTGTCGCGGCTCGGATGCGTTGGTGCTTCGTTGCACCAGAACAGACAGGCCTCCTCGCGTCGTCCGATGCGACGACCGCCCGCTCAGCGCGGAGGGTGCGAGTCCTTGTCGAGCACGAGCGCGCCGTCGGCACTGAGACCGAGCACGACCGCGCCGTCCGCCATGGCGGGCACGACCGCATCGCGCACGGCACGTCGCCACAGGTGCCCGGCAGCCGGGTCGCCCCGACGGAGGGCCTCGATGTCCGGGGGCAGCAACACGACCCGGGCGGCACCCGGCACGGCCCGCACGACGGGCAGGCCGGCCGGTCCGATCTCGACCGCCCTCGGGCGGCTCCCCGCGTCGACGAAGGGCAGCCGGCCCTCGCCGGCGGCGAGCGCCGGATCCCCGAGCAGCTCCCAGCGGATCCCGAGGCGATCGGACGCGTCGCCCTTGTTCACACCGTCCTCCATCGGACCGTAGTGGTCGACGAGGTAGCCGACGACCTCGGCACCGAGGGCGTGCACGTTGAAGAGCACGTTGCGACGGACGAGCGGGTCGCAGGTCCAGGTGATGCGGGACATCCCGCGTTCCAGTGCCCAGGCGCGCTGGTGCTGCTTCAGGGCGTAGCCGAGGCCCCGACGCTGACCTTTGGGAACGACCCCGGTGATGTGGCTGTGCAGGCCGTCCTGGGCCAGCAGCCCGACACTGACTGCCAGCAGGGTCCCCGCGTCGTCGTACGCACCGAAGACGTAGCCACCTGCGTACTGCACCGTGCGCACCAGGTTGGCGGGCACCGGCAGCTGCGGGCCGCGCCACACCTCACGAAGCAGCTCGGCGGCGCGATGGGCATCGGACGGGGTGCGCACCTCCAGGATCACCGCACCCGAGCGCCGGACCGCTCGCTCAGCCGCCGCCTCGGCGCGCGCCCGTGGGGTGACGAGGGTGGTCATGACCCTCACTCTCCCTGAGCGGCGCGGCGCTGACTTCGTCAGTCCTCAACAAGGACCGGCTCTTTCCTGGTGCCGGAGCACGACGCGGGTCCGCCCGCCCTCGGGCAGACTGCGCGCATGTCCACCTTGCGTGCGCTCCTGGAGGTGCTGGGGCCCACCGTCGCCCCGCTCACCGGGTCCACCGGTCTGGACAACCCCGTGTCGGAGGTCATCCTGGTCGGTCCGGGTGATCCCGTCCCGGACGCTCCTGGCGCCCTGCTGCTCTGCCTCGAGAGCGAGGACCTGCTCGCCAGGATCGCTGGTTGCCGAGGTGCAGGCGTCGTCATCAAGGCTCACGCCGCCGACACCCGTGCGTGGAAGAGCTCGACGCTGCCCGTGATCGCCGCAGACGAGGGCCTGCCCTGGCACCACCTGCTCCAGCTGCTGACGACGGCGATCGCGTCCGCCGGGATGGCCTCCTCCGGGGGTGGCCCGGCGATCGGTGACCTGTTCGCACTGGCGAACTCCGTGGCCGCGATGGTCGGCGGTGCCGTCGCCATCGAAGATCCTCAGCGCCGCGTCCTTGCCTACTCCTCGCTCCCCGAGCAGCCCATCGACGACACCCGTCAGCAGGGGATCCTCGGTCGCCAGGTGCCGGCTCTTCAGGTGAACGACGACATCTACCGCGAGCTGTTCCGGTCGCAGGGGGTCTACCGGCAGCCCGCCCTCGAGGGGATGCTGCCGCGGCTCGCCGTGACCGTCCGCTCGGGCCCGGAGGTCCTCGGGTCCCTCTGGGTCATCGAGAGCTCCCCACTCGGTGCGGATGCCGAGCAGGCACTGCTCGACGCGGGGCGGCTCGCCGCTCTGCACCTGCTGCGCGCTCGCGCCGGTGGTGACGTCGAGCGGCGGGCCCGCAGCGAGCTCCTCCGAGGCCTGCTCGACGGCCGTTCCTCACCGGACCTCGCAGCGGCCCGCCTCGGCCTTGACGTGACCAAGCCGGTGGCCGTCCTGGGCTTTCGCTTGCCGGACCGGCTGACGGACGATGACCTGGACGCCGACGTCGTCGCCGACCTGGTGCAGCTCCAGTGCTCGGCCGTGCGGCCCCGAAGCTGCGTCCTCGTCCAGCTCGGCACGGTCTACGCCCTCGTCCCGCTCGAGGACGACACCGTTCGCGGACGGCTCGTGCAGCTCGCCAGCGCGGTGGTGGAACGTGCGAGCGCCGCGCTCCGCCTCGAGCTGAGCGGCGCCGTCGGCGCGACCGTCCGGGGACTCCACGACATCACGCGCTCGCGCACCGACGTGGACGCGGTGCTCCGTCTGCTGGTGCGCCCCGGGTCGCCGGCTGTCGCCGCCGTCGAGGACGTGCTGCCGCAGGTCATCCTGCTCGACCTGAAGGGACACCTGGCCGGGGAACCGCACCTGCGGCTCCCCACGGTGCATCACATGCTCACGCACGACAGAGAGCAAGGGACCCCGTACGGCGAGAGCGTGCTCGCCTACCTGAGCGCCAACGCCGACGTGCCCGCCGCGGCAGAGAGCGTCGCTGTCCACCCCAACACGTTCCGCTACCGGTTGCGGCGGGTGAAAGAGCTGTTCGCCCTCGACCTGGAGGATCCCGACGTGCGACTCGTGACCTGGCTCCAGCTGCGGACCCGGCCATGAACCGCCTAGCGCTGCTCGAGGAGCTCGTGTCGTGCGAGTCCCCGACGTCCGACCCCCAGGCCACCAAGGCCTGCCAGCAGCTGTTCGGCCGCATGGTGCGCGAGACGCTCGGCGTCGAGGGGGAGCTCATCGAGATCGGCGGGGTGACGCACCAGAAGTGGCACTTCGGCGGGACGCCCCGCGTGCTGCTGGTCGGGCACCTCGACACGGTCTGGCCGCACGGCACCCTGGCCCGCTGGCCCTTCTCCGTGAGCGGCGACGTCGCCACCGGGCCCGGCGTGTTCGACATGAAGGCAGGGGTCGTGCAGGCCCTGCAGGCACTGACCGCGCTCGCCGACCTCGACGGCATCACGCTGCTGCTCAACTCCGACGAGGAGACCGGCTCGACGACCTCGTCACAGCTCATCATCGACACCGCTCGCGGTATGAGAGCAGCCCTCGTCTGCGAGCCGGCAGCAGGAGGTGCGCTGAAGGTCGCCCGCAAGGGAGTGGGCATGTACGGCTTCGCCGTCACGGGACGTGCAGCTCACGCCGGCCTGGAGCCGGAGAGGGGCATCAACGCCGGCATCGCCCTGGCGCACGCCCTGCTCGGCATCACGGACCTCGGCGACCCCGCCGCCGGCACGAGCGTCACCCCCACCGTCATAGCTGCCGGTACGACGACCAACACCGTCCCCGCCCACGCCCAGGTGGCGCTCGACGTCCGCGCGATCGACCCCGCGGAGTTCCCGCGCGTCGAGGCCGGTCTGCACGCGGCTGCTCGAAACGCCGGCGTCGCCGTGCCCGGCGCGACCGTCGAGGTCACCGGCGCTCTGAACCGACCGCCGCTCCACCCCTCGATGTCGGCGGAGCTGTTCGCCAAGGCGGTCACTGCGGCTGCTGACCTCGGAATGCCTGCTCTGCAAGGGGTCTCGGTCGGTGGAGGCTCCGACGGCAACTTCACCGCGGGCGCCGGGGTACCCACCCTCGACGGGCTGGGCGCCGTAGGCGACGGCGCGCACGCAGAGGGCGAGCACGTGCTCGTGTCCGCGATGCCGGAACGCGCTGCCCTGCTCGCACGGCTCATCGAGGCAACCCGGTGAGCACGACCGTGATCAAGGGCGGTCGGGTCCTCGACCCGGGCACCGGCCTCGACCGGGTGACAGACCTGCTGCTGCGCGACGGCAAGGTCGCCGACATCGGTCCCGAGCTCGAGGCCGACACCGTCATCCAAGCCCAGGGCCTGATCGTGGGCCCGGGCTTCATCGACCTGCACAGCCACGTGCACAGCATCGCCGGGCACCGGCTGCAGGCCCTCGACGGAGTGACCAGCGTGCTGGAGCTGGAGGTCGGGCTCATGCCCGTCGCCAAGGCGTACGCGGACGCCGCCGCCGCTGGGCGGCCGCTGCACTACGGGTTCTCGGCCTCCTGGTCCGAGGCGCGCGGCCAGGTGCTCACCGGGGCTGTTCCCGACGCGTCCATCAGCGGCTGCCTGCAGCTGCTCGGCCTCCCGGAGTGGCAGCGCAGCTCCACGGCTCGCGAGCTGGACCAGTGGATCGGTCTGCTGCGCGGCGAGCTCGAGCAGGGCGCGCTCGGGATCGGCATCGCGATCGGCTACGCCCCCCAGTCCGACCCCAAGGAGATGCTCGCTGTCGCCAGGCTCGCCGCCGAGGCCGGCGCTCCGACGTTCACGCACGTGCGCGAGCTCGTCGAGTCCGACCCGAGCACCCCGATCGACGGCTCGTCCGAGATCTGCGTACTGGCCGCCGAGACAGGCGCCCACATGCACCACTGCCACGTGAACAGCACCTCACGCCGGCACGTCGACCGCGTCCTCGAGACCCTGGCCCAGGCGACCGCTGAGGGCTCCCGGGTGACCGTCGAGGCTTACCCGTACGGTGCCGGGAGCACCAGCATCGGCGCCTTCTTCCTCGCCCCCGAGCGGCTGGACGCCTGGGGGCTCACCCCGTCGAGCTTGGTGCTGCTGCCCTCGGGCGAGCGCATCGCGGACGTGGCGCGGCTCCGCGAAGTGCGCGCGACCACCCCTGCGATGACCTGCATCGTCGAGTTCCTCGACGAGAGCAAGCCGGCCGACGTCGCCTACCTGGAAAGAGCGCTCGCCTTCCCCGACGCGATCGTCGCGAGCGATGCCATGCCGGTCTTCTCCGCGGACGGCGCCATGGACAGCCGGCAGTGGCCGCTGCCAGCTGGCGGTGCGACGCACCCACGCACAGCGGGGACCTTCACCAAGGCGATCCGGATGATGGTGCGGGAGAGCGCCAGCTGGTCCTGGGCGGAGGCGTTCCGTCGCTGCTCGTGGCTACCGGCGCGGACCCTCGACCAGGTCGCGCCTGCGAGGGCGGCGAAGGGCCACCTCGGCACGGGTGCCGATGCCGACGTCGTCGTGCTCGACCCTGCGACCCTGACGGACCGCGCGAGCTACTTCGACGGCACCGTCCCCGCTCTCGGCGTGCGGCACCTGCTCGTCAGCGGTACCGCAGTCGTCAAGGACGGCGAGATCGTGCCCGACGCCTTCCCCGGCCGGCCTGTCCGCGGCGAGCCGAAGTAGGGGTCAGCTCGCGGTGCCGCCGAGGTCCTTCGTCAGCGCTCGGACTGTCAGCGGGATGAGGATGAGGAAGCCAAGGGGAAGCAGCCACACCGCTGGGTAGGCGTATCCGACGGTGACGAGCTGAGGCTGGCTCACAGGCTGCTGCACCCCGGTGTCAGGCGTGCTGACAGCTGGTGGCACGGCCGTCGTCGCGGGCGCCTGGACCTGCGGCACCGCGGCGAAACCCGTACCCGGGTCGGAGACGATGCCCGTGCCCGGCTGGGCGACCGCGGGGGTGTCGACTGGTGCGGTGAAGGGGTCCGAGCCCAGGTCGCTGGTGTTGCTGCTGCCGTCCTCGTAGGTCACCGTGAGCTTGGCGGGAGCGGTCTTCGCAGCGTCGGTCCGGGTGTGTGCCGAGAACACCACGCGCCAGGTGTCGCTCCGGGTGATCTTGCTGGCATCGGGAAGCAGGACCAGGCCGGTGATGCCCGGCAGGTCCGTGGCCATCGGGCCGAGGTTCGCCTGCAGGTGCGGCTGGGGAGTCGCGACGTACGTCATCGGGACCGACACCTGGCAGTCGCTGGGCGGTGGCGTGTCGATGGTGCCCTCGCTGGCCGCGATGTTCGAGGAGCTGGTCTCGCAGATCGCGACCTTTGCGGTGTCGGGCGCCGTACTGCCGTCCTGGGGAGCCACGTCGAGAGGGACCTCGAGGTTGGCTGCGGTCACGGACTTGCCGTCGAGCTGCTCGAACGGCATCCGCAGGTAGGTGCGGGCCGTCTCCGTCCCAGCGCTGACACCGACGTGCAGGGTGCCCGTGGGGAAGGGATTGGCCGCGGGCGGCGACGGGACGCCGGCCGGCGGGGCTGCCGGGAGCGATCCCGTCGTGACGCAACCGGCAGGGGTGAGGCACGTGGGGTTCGGCTGGTACCAGGCCTCAGTGCTCGGCGTGATCGTGATGTCGGAGGAGCCGTACGCCAGCGGGGCGAACCCGAAGGCGGTCGCTCCGGCGACGAACGTGGCCGTGACGGCCTGCAGCACGCGGCGGTTCATCGCAGTCCTCGCTTCGCCTTGACGGCCTCGACCAGGGCGGCGGCCTCGTCCAGCACGCCTTCGGTCTCCGCACGCTCCAGCGCGGCGAGACGCCGGCTGGCCTGGATGCTGAACAGGGCGGATCCCAGCAGCACCAGCGCGATGCCGCCCATGCCGCCGCTGACGAGCGCCGGGGTCTGCAAGCCCACGAACAGGGTCCGAGCGGCGACCTTCCACCCGACTCCGATCGCCACGAAACCGGCCAGGACGACGGCCGAGAACAGCAGCAGGCTCGAGGCGGCCGGGTCCTCGAGGAATCCCGGCTTCGAGTACGACGGACGCTTCATCGCGGGTCCTCCTCGACGACCCGGCGCAGCTCAGCGAGCAGGCCGTGGAGCTCTGCGACCTGACGGCTGCGCTCACGCGAGTCGTTGAGCTTGGCGCTGACGTTCACCACTGTGAGGCCGGACGCGATCAGGCCGAGCCCGGTGAACCCGGCGGACACGACGTAGGGCATCTGCAGTCCCACGTTCGTCAGGCCGGCCACCTTGCCCCAGGCAACGGCGATGAGAACGGCGCCGGCGGCGATCAGCAGCACCCCCACGTAGGTGCCGATGTTCGGGATGTTGCGGACCGCGGTGATCCGCTTCCCCACGCTGTCGCTCAGCCGGGAGGAGCGCGAGGGGCCGGAGTCGACTGCGTCAGTCCCGGAACCGGACTCGACGACGTCGACGGGCTCCAGGGTTTCGAGAACGATCTGCGTCACGAGGTCCTCCCGGACAGGGTCGTGTGGATCCGAGCAGCAAGACTAGGGCCGATGCCGCGTACCGACTTGAGCTCGTCGACGTGCGCGTGCTGGACCCCTTCGATCGAGCCGAACGCGTCGAGCAGGGCCGCTTCGCGGACGACACCGAGGCCGGGGATGACCTCGGTGAGGGGCGGGCGCTCGAGCACCGCCGTGCCACCACCGCCACTCGGGGGGATGGTCGGAGGGATGGCCGGGGGCCGTGGCGGGGCAGCGGCGGCCGCGTTCGCGCCGGCAGACCGCTCGATAGCCGTGATGCTTCCGCCGAGGTAGGCCTCGACGACAGCCGGGTCGTTGCGGACGTGCTCCGGGGTCCCTTGAGCGATGACCTCACCGTCCGCCATGCAGACGATCCGGTCCGAGATCCCCATGATCAGGGGGATGTCGTGCTCGATGATGATGAGCGTCAGGCCGAGCTCGGCCTTGAGGCGCACCAGCAGGGCACCGAGGGCCTCGGTCTCCTTCTGCGCGACACCGGAGGACGGCTCGTCGAGCAGGAGCAGCTGCGGCTCGAGCGCCACGAGGCAGGCGATCTCGGTGATGCGACGGGTGCCGGTCGAGAGCTCCTGGATCTGGCTGGAGCGGTAGCGCTCCAACCCCATCCACGCGACGAGCGCCTCGGCCTGCTCCAGCTTCTTCTTCTCCGCGCCCTTGAGCCCGAGCAGGGCCGGGATCAGGCGGGTCGGGTGCACGCGCTCGAGGGACAGCTGCACGCACTCGAGCACGGTGAGGGTCGGGAACAGCGCCGCGTCCTGGAAGGAGCGGATGAGGCCGAGGCGGCCGCGCCCCTCCGGACCCATCGCGCTGACGTCACGACCGCCGTAGGTCACGGCGCCCTCGTCGAGCTTGGTGAAGCCCGCGAGCAGCTCGAACGTGGTGGTCTTGCCGGCGCCGTTCGGACCGATGAGGCCGAGGGTCTCGCCGGGACGGACCTCGAAGCTCACGCCGCGGACGGCGCGGACGCCGCCGAAGGACTTGCGGATGCCCTTGGCCTCGAGCAGGGCACCTGAGGCGGCGTTGCGACGCTGCTTCGGGACGACGAGCGCGGGCTTCACGCCCGAACCGGTGCCGCTCTCGTTGAAGCCGCGTTCGGCGGCGTAGATCGCGTCGACGTCGAGGCCAGCACGTCGAGCGAGGGCGTTGGCGATGCGGTCGCGGACCGGGGCGACGAGCGAGCCCAACCCACCAGGCAGGTACATGATGATCAGCAGCTGGCCGAGGGCCGTCCCCGCGAGGCCCGCCGCTCCGAACGTGAACACGAGCGGCACGCCCTGCACCAGGATGGCGCCGAGGAACGGCCCGTACAGCAGGCCGATCCCGCCGATCACAGCCATCACGACGACGTCGATGCTGGCGCGGGTCGGGAAGCTCGTGGCCCCGATCAGTGACAGCGAGTGCCCGTACATCGCGCCGCCGATGCCTGCGATGAAGCCGGCGAGCGCGAAGCCCTGCAGCTTCACCATCGAGGCCGGCACCGTGAAGGCACGCGCCGCGTCCTCGTTGTCCCGGACGGCGGTGAGACGGCGACCGAGGCCGCCGTTGCGGACGTTGCGGGCGATGAGCAGGGCGAGGAAAAGGGTCGCGATGCCGATGTAGTAGTAGTCACGGCCCGACTCGAACGCGTGCCCGTTGAGGATCGGACGACCCGGGTCCTGGCCGGAGCCGAGCAGCCAGTCCTGCTGGAGCAGGTACGCGGGCACGACGAGAGCGAACGACAGCGTGGTCACCGTCAGCAGCAGGCCCTTGACGCGCAGGGCCGGGATGCCGATCAACACGGAGATCAGCGCCGAGGCGAGTCCTGCGTACAGGAACGACTCGAAGAAGTTGCCGGTGCGACGGGAGACCTCGAAGGAGACGTACGCCCCGACGGCGCCGATGGCGAACTGGCCGAGGGACAGCTGCCCGCCCAGGCCTGTCACGATGCCGACCGACAGGCCGATGATGATGAACCCGAAGGCACCCGTCACCGAGACGGCCTTCGCGTTCGTGATGTGCTGCGGCAGCCAGATGAAGAACGCCAGGATGCTGAGGCTGACGACCGGGCCGAGAGCGCGCACCGACGGGAGCTTGCGGATGGCCAGCGGCAGCGGACGCGCGGCCTGCACCGAGGCCCATGACCCCTTTTCCTCGGAGCGACCCACCCGGTTCTTCTGCACCAGAAGCGCCGTGAGGATGATGAAGAACAGCACCAGCTGCACGAGCCCGGACTGCGCGTAGTTCCACAGCAGCAGCTGCTCGATGATGCCGATCGCGATGCCCGCGAACAGCGCCAGGGGCAGCGACTGCATACGGGCGAGGACCGCACCGGTCAGGGCGATCAGCAGCAGCGAAGGACCGAAGCTGTCGCCGGACACGAAGCCCTCGGTGGGCTGCTTCAGGATGGCGGCGAAGGCAGCCAGCGCGCCTGCCATGCCCCAGGCGAGCGAGCTCATCCGGCTCGAGAAGATGCCCGACATGCGGGCCGCCTCGGGGTTGGCCGCAGAGGCCCGGATGCCCATCCCGTAGCGGCTGAACTTCAGGAAGGCACCGACGGCGAGCACGACGAACGGCGACAGGATGAGCATCGCGGAGTAGGCGGTGGTGACGAGCAGGGCGCCGATCCGGAACTCGGGAAGGAAGTGGAAGAACCCGAGGTCGGTGTGGGGCGGCTTCGGGTAGATCGAGCCGGCGCCGGCCTGGCTGTTGATCGCGAAGGCGAACAGCACCAGGAACTGGCCGACACCGAGCGTCGCGACGACCGACATGATGGCCGGCGCCTTGCGCAGACGGCGCACGACGGCGGCCTCGGCGAGCGCACCGACGCTGGCGGCCACTGCGAGGGCCGGCAGGAAGGCGATCCAGTAGGGCATGTGCCAGCGCACGACCTCGATGCCGAAGAAGGCCGCGCCGAAGGCACCGACCTGGCCGTGGGCGAAGTTGATGATGCGGTTGGTGCGGTAGATCAGCACGAGTCCGACGGACAGCAGCCCGTAGGTCATGCCGATGATCAGGCCGAGCAGGAGCACCGGGCCGGGTGTCTCCCAGTGCTTGGACCGCGTGTGGTCTGTCCCGAGCTGCGGGAGGGCCACGTAGAACAGCACGATCAGCACGGCGAGCCCGATGCCGAGGCGCACGAGCAGCTTGGGCGTGAGGGTCGCCTTCAGCGAGGTCCCGAGGCGCTGGAGAAGGAGCTCCATCTACTTGACCCCTTCCTTGTCGTCGGCCTTCGAAGCGCCCTCGAGGAACACGGCGCGCAGCAGGTCGTCGCGTTCGAGCAGCTCCTGAGCGGGCCCGTCGAACCTCATCTCGCCCTTCTCCATGAAGTAGGCGTGGTTGACCAGCGAGAGCGCGATGTTGACGCTCTGCTCGACGAGCACCACGGCAGTGCCGGTGGCGTTGATCTTGCGGACCATCTCGAGCAGCTGACCGACGATGACCGGCGCCAGCCCCAGCGACAGCTCATCGATGAGCAGCAGGCGCGGCTGCAGGATCAGGGCCTTGGACAGCCCGACCATCTGCTGCTCGCCACCGGACAGGTTGGCAGCGAGCGAGGTGCGCCGCTCGTACAGCCGCGGGAACGCCTCGAAGCACTCCTCGATCATCGCGTCGATGCGCTTCTTGTCGCGGCCGAGCGTGTAGCCGAAGGTCCGCAGGTTCTCGACGACGTCCATGGTGCCGAAGACGGCCCGGCCACCGGGGACCTGCGTGATGCCCAGGGGCACCCGGCGCTCGGCGTCGAGGTAGGAGATGTCCTCACCGCGGAAGCGGACGCTGCCGTTGCTCGGGAGCCCGATGCCGGAGATGACCTTCAGCAGCGTCGACTTGCCGGCTCCGTTGGTGCCGAGCAGGGCGACCATCTCGCCGTCGTCGACCGTGAAGTCGACGTCGAACAGGACCTGAAGCTGGCCGTAGGAGAAGTCGATGCCCTTGCAGGCGAGCATCGGCAGGTGGCCGCCGCGCTCCTTGATGACCCGGATGTCCTCGGTCTCGAGGATCGAGTCGATCATCCGGTCGAGGTCCTTGTTGATGAGCTTGCCGGCGCTGGCCACGATCAGGCCGGCGATCCCACCGGGGATGAACAGCAGTGCGATGGCGACGTCGACGCCGTACCGCTTGTCGAAGCCGCCCAGCAGCAGGACACCGACGATCGACCCGGCAGCCGCGAACATGCCGGTGACGGCCGCTGCGTGCGGGCGGTAGCGGGCATCGACGACCGACAGCAGGCCAGCGGTCAGGGTCGGAAGCAGGAGCGCGATGAAGACCTGGCCGAGGGCGAACATGAGGCACATCAGGGGGAAGACCGGGATGAGAGCACCCAGCGTCAGGCAGCTCACCGCCAGCAGCAGCGCCAGGCCTGAGAAGTTCAGCACCCTGGCCGGGTCGTCCTGGAAGAGCTTCTCGCCCCGCTTGCCGAACGCGATCAGGCCGACCACGCTCGCTGCCGCCGTGCCGGCGAAGAAGACGCTGCGCTCGCTCGGGTTGAGGTCCCAGCGCACCTCGAGGAAGTCCGACAGGTACGTCAGGAAGGGGATGAGCAGAACACCCAGAGCCAGGTATCCGACCGCGATGCGCTTCACCGTCGGGACGAGCAGGACACGGCGGATGATCTCGAAGAACTTGAGGTCGACGTCATCGGCCTCAGCTGCGACGTGCTCGCCGGTCACGGCCTCGTGCTCCTGCGCCCGCAGCGCCTCAGTGTCGAACTGGCCGACCTTGGGGTCCTTCAGTCCGAGGCAGGCCAGCGTGCTCAGGACCGACACCGCGCCGAGACCGAGGAAGCAGCCGCGCCACGTCAGGTTGAACGGACCAGAGAGCAGCCCGACCGACAGCGGGGACAAGATGGCCGCGAGGGTCTTGATCGAGAAGTACCCGGACAGCACCCGGACGCGCGCCTGCGGCGGGTAGGCGTCGACGACCATGGGCGGGTGCAGGGCGGCGACGCTGCCCGTCGACAGGCCGTCGACGACCAGCACGAGGATGAGCGCGAGCAGGCTCGTGACGATCCCGGTGAACAGCGTGACGACAGACCAGGCGAGCCCGGTGGAGATGCAGAGCAGGGCACGACGGCCACGGTTCTGCGAGAGCGCGGCCATCGGCAGCGGCGACATGATGGTCGCCAGGAACGCGAGCGTGCGCGCAGCGGCCAGCGCACCGATCGACAGGCCCAAGGACCGGCTGATCTCCGGGGACAGGATCGTGAACGCCTCCGCCTGGAAGGTGTCGACGACGGCGAGAAGTCCCAGCGCGACCATCGGGTAGAGGGAGAGGTTGTACTCCTTGAGGATCGGCCGGAGCGGCTGCTGCTCCCCCGTGTCCGCGGGCGTGACGCCGAGCGTCTGACGGGCCTCGTGCCGACGAGCGGCCTTGGCCTCCGCATCGGCGTCGAGGATCGAGGGGGCGTCGAGGAGCGACGTCATGAGGTGGACCTCCGCTTGCTGGTGAACGGGCGGTACCAGGCGCTCTCACCGATGCGGTGGCCGGTGCCGTCGAGCAGGACGACGTTGACGTAGTGCTGCTCGTCCCCGATCCCATCACTCGCCTGAGGGAGGGTGTCGATGGTGACGCTCGTGTCGGTCGTGACGAAGATGCCGCGGTCGGCCAGGAACTGCGCGTTGGGGCACTGCGGGTCCCGCTTGCAGCCGCTGTCGTTGCGCGCGATCCACTTCAGGTCCTTGCCGACCGGCATGGGCGCAGCGTCGACGAAGACGGCGAAGGCGCCCTTGTGCTTGTCCTTCGAGCCGTCAAGGCCGCTGGCGTCGAAGTCCTTCATGCTCCACGACACCGTCAACGGGACCGTGACCTTCTGCCGGTTGCCCGGCTGGCTGAAGGTCAGCCGGTTGTCGTTGTGGAACTGGAGCTGGCTGAACTGGCACGCCGACGTGGCGCTCAGGGCAACCAGCAGCGCGAAGACGCGACTAGCGGGCTTACGCCGCACGCTGGACTCCTAGGCTGGGACTCGCTCGGGGCGGTGCTGGGACGGTGCAGGAAACGAGGATGCATCAAGGCTGAGCACCCATGCTCTCCCGGTGACCGCCATCACGTCCTCGTCCGTGGGCACAACCGGCAGGAGAAGGAGTGGTGACTGCGGACGAAGGGGACGGCTGGGCCGTTCCGACCACTGATCGGGTGGGCACGCATTCCAACCCGGCCGTCCGCTCTGCGCAACTACCCCGGCTTCGGCGGCTCCCGAAGCGGGACGGATCAGTGCGCGCGAGCGATCGCGTCGACGCGCGTGGCGAGCCCGATGTCGCGCCGGGTGATCGCGTTCCCGGAGTCGTGGGTGCTCACGGCCAGCACGACCGTGCGCCAGCGGATGTCGATGTCGGGGTGGTGGTCGAGGTCCTCGGCGATCTCAGCCACCGCTCGCACGAAGGCGATCGCCTCGAGGAACGACGGCAGCTCGACCCGAGTGGTGAGCTTCGCGCTCTCGACGTACCAGGTGGGAAGGCCCGAGAGGGCGCTCGCCAGCTCCTCCTCCGTCAGGGGCGCGTCCCTCACGCAGGCACTCCCCGCAGCGCGGCGATCGAGTCGTCCGAGCACTCGTCCCAGAAGGTGCCGACGACGTCCTCGACCTGTCCGAAGGACTCGGCGGCGAACAGCACGTCCTGGTAGACCGTGATGTCGTAGTCGAGCGTCCCCATGGCGAGGACGTCGAAGGGCCGGATGTCCATGCTCCGGAACTCCTCGATCTCACCCGGGCTCGACAGGATGCCCGCGCCGTAGGCCTTCAGGCCGTCGGGCTCGCGCACCACCCCGAACTCCAGCGTGAACCAGAAGACCTTGCTCACGAACTGCAGTGCCTCGTCCGACTCGAGGCGGCGAGCGGCCCGGCCCGCCGAGCGGTACAGCGCTGCGTAGCGGTCGTCCGCGAGCGTGTTGCCGTGCCCGACCACCTCGTGGAGCACGTCAGGCTCCGGCGTGTAGAGCGGGCTGGAGTGGTGCCGGACGTACTGGGTGGACCAGAACCGCTGGTCTGCCAGGGACCCGTAGAACTCACGCAGCGCGACGAGGCCGGCAGCAGGCTGGTAGCGGAAGCCGGTGAGCGGCTCCAGCAGGTCGCTGACCTCCTCCAGCTGAGGGACCCTGTCCGTCGGCAGCGCGAGGCGTTGCTTGCCGTTGAGGAACTCCGTGCAGGCGAGCCGTTCGTGCTTCGCGTGCAGCGCGTCGCTGACGACGCGCCAGACCTCGTGCTCCTCGTCGGTGTAGGGGGCGAACGGACTCGGCCCGCCAGGGGTCCACGCGCTCGCCAGCGTCGCCAGGGCATCGCGACGCTGCCGGTAGACGGGATCGGCGAAGCCCGGGTGACCGGAACCCAGCTGCACCTGCTGCGTGCCGTCGTCGTGGGTCACGATCGGGGCGAAGTACTGCGCTTCCTCGAACATGGGCCCATCATCAGTCGTGTCTCGATGCATGTCTCTCATGACGGGCTTGTACGAGACGATCGGCTCTGGTTCGCTCTTTGTTCAGGCCGAGTGTCTTCCTAGGAGGGTCGGATGAGCGTCACGCTGGACGAGACGGACCGGGCTGTCCTGGAGGTCCTGCGCAAGGACGCACGCACGTCGATGCGCGAGCTGGCTGAGGCGGTGCACGTGTCCAGGGCGAGCGCCTACGCCCGCGTGAAGCGGCTGCAGGAGACCGGGGTGCTGCTCGGCTTCACCACCGTGGTGGACCCGATCGCCATGGGGCTGGGGCTGCCTGCGTACGTGCACGTGCGGGTGAAGCAGAACACGTGGAAGGGCTTCAAGGCGAAGGCGCTGGACCTGCCCGAGGTCGTGCAGGTGTCGCTCGTCGCAGGAGACTTCGATGCGCTGCTGCTGGTGCGCACCCATGACGCCGCCGAGCTCCGCGACCTGGTGCTCGAGCGGATCCAGTCCATGCCCGAGGTCCTGTCGACCCAGACCGTCCTGGTCTTCGAGGAGGGCCGGGCGTAGCGCGACCCCGGCAGGGCAGAGGTCCCGCATGGCCACTCCTGCTCGCGAACGCGTGCCTGTCCGCACCATCGCCGCCGCGATCGCGATGGTCCTCGCGACCGTCGTCGCGGTGCTCTTCGTCATGAAGGTGGAGCGCATCCTCATCTGGCTCGCCGTCTCCGTGTTCCTCGCCACCGCGCTCTGGCCGCTCGTCGGGCTCGCGGAACGACGGCTCAGGCTGCCGCGGTCGTTGGCGGTGACGGTCGTCTTCCTGGTCGTCGGCGCAGCGCTCTCCGCCGTCATCGCGCTGCTCGTCTACCCCCTCATCACCGAGGGGACGAAGTTCGCCGATCAGCTCCCCGGCTACGTCCAGGACGCCAAGGACGGCAAGGGACCGGTCGGCGACCTCGTGCAGCGGTTCCACATCGACACCTACGTGCAGCAGCACAAGCAGCAGCTGCAGGACCAGGCGAAGGGCTTCGGAGCCAGTGCCGCCCACGTCCTGACGGTCATCGCCAGCACGGTCGCCGCGGTCGTGAGCATCATCGTCCTGACCTTCCTGCTGCTGCTCGAGGGACCGAAGCTGCTCGCAGGATCGCTCAGCCAGCTCTCCCGCGACCGAGCGGACCGCGTCTCGCGCGTGGGCAAGGACTGCGCTCGCGCTGTGACCGGCTACATGGCCGGGAACCTCGTCATCTCCGTGATCTGCGGCGTCCTGACCTACGTGGTGCTGCTCGCTACGGGCGTGCCTTACGCGGGGGTGATCGCGGTGTTCGTCGCGATCGCCGACCTCGTGCCTCTCATCGGCGCCAGCGTCGGCGCCGTCATCGCCGGGGCGGTCGCGTTCCTGCACTCGGTGCCCGCCGGCCTCGTCGTCGTCGTGTTCTTCGTCGTCTACCAGCAGCTCGAGAACCACCTGCTGCAGCCGGTCGTGCTCTCGCGGACGGTGAAGATCAACCCGCTCGCGGTCCTCGTCAGCATCCTGCTCGGGGTCGAGCTGGCCGGCATCCTCGGCGCCCTGCTGGCCATCCCGGTGGCAGGCATCATCCAGGTGCTCGTCCGGGACCTCTACGACACCCGGACGCAGCGGCTCAAGCCCGAGCCCACGACAGGCGCCTAGGTGCCGAGCAGCTGGGCGACCCGGTAGGGCACCTCGTTCGTCAGGCTGATCACGGTCGACGTGCGGGCGACCAGCTGGGTCGAGGTGATCGCGTCCAGCACCCGCTGGAGGTCCGCGTGGTCGCGGGCGACGATGCGGCACAGCACGTCGCCCTGACCACTCGTCGTGTGGGCCTCCAGGACCTCGGGGATGGAGCGCAGGTGCTCCGAGATCTGCCGGATGCCCTGGCCCTGGTGCACCTCGAGGGTCGCGAAGGCCATCACCCCGAACCCGAGCCCGGCGGGATCGACGGTCGGTGCCCAGTTCCGCACGACTGCGTCCCGCTCGAGCCGGCCGATCCGGGCCTGTGCCGTACCGCGCGCGATCCCCAGCCGCCGGGAGGTCTCGAGCACCCCCAACCGGGGCTCCGTCAGGAGCAGCCGGAGCAGTGCGAGGTCCAGGGCATCGAGACTGGTCACGTTGTCCAGTATGGCTCGGCAGTTCCTGACCTGTCTGCACAACATGATCAGCTCAGAGTGAACCTCTTGCGCAACAGCTCCGCGCGAGTCATCGTTGCGCCATGACCGACTTTCCGCTGGACGGCTGGGACCACATCCGCTTCGTCGTCGGGAACGCGCGCCAGACGGCGCACTTCTACGCGACCGCCTTCGGGATGAAGCTCACCGCGTACCGAGGACCTGAGACGGGTTCCCGCACGCACGCTGAGTACCTCCTGGAGAGCGGGGGCGCTCGCTTCCTCATCACCGCCCCCGTGGTCGCGGGAACGGCCGACGGCGAGCACCACGCGCGGCACGGCGACGGCATCGTCGACGTGGCGCTGCGCGTGTCCGACGTGCAGCTGGCCTACGACCTCGCCCTCGAGCGCGGGGCCACCAGCCTCCAGGAGCCGACCGTCGCTGAGGACGAGTTCGGCAAGGTCATCACGGCGGCGATCGCGACCTACGGGGAGACCCGCCACACGCTGGTCCAGCGCCAGGACTACAGCGGGCCGTTCCTGCCCGGGTTCGTCGCTCGCGAGCCCCTGGTGCAGATGCCTGAGAAGCGGTTCTTCCAGGCGATCGACCACGTCGTCGGCAACGTCGAGCTCGGCAAGATGGACACCTGGGTGGCCTTCTACAACAAGGTCATGGGCTTCGTGAACATGAAGGAGTTCGTGGGCGACGACATCGCCACCGAGTACTCCGCTCTGATGTCCAAGGTCGTCAGCGACGGCTCCTTCAAGGTGAAGTTCCCCCTCAACGAGCCGGCCGTCGGCAAGAAGAAGAGCCAGATCGACGAGTACCTCGAGTTCTACGGCGGCCCCGGCGTGCAGCACATCGCGCTGGCCACCAACGACATCGTCCGCGCCGTCCGTGAGATGCGCGCCCGAGGCATCGAGTTCCTCGACACCCCGGACAGCTACTACGAGGACCTCGGCAACTGGGTCGGCGACACCCGCGTTCCGCTCGACGAGCTGCGCGAGCTGAAGATCCTGGCCGACCGCGACGAGGACGGCTACCTCCTGCAGATCTTCACCAAGCCCGTCCAGGACCGCCCGACCGTCTTCTTCGAGCTCATCGAGCGACACGGCTCGCTGGGCTTCGGCAAGGGCAACTTCAAGGCGCTGTTCGAGGCGATCGAGCGCGAGCAGGAGCGACGAGGCAACCTCTAGGCATGCCCCACTACAAGAGCGTCGGCGACGTACCTCGGAAGCGGCACGTCCAGTTCCGCCAGCCTGACGGGCGGTTGTACGCCGAGGAGCTGATGGGGGAGGAGGGCTTCTCCTCCGACAGCGCCCTGCTCTACCACCGCGAGCTCCCGACCCGTCTGGTCAACGCGGTGGGTGTGGGCTCGGACGACGCGGGACTCACCCCTCCTGAGGTGCTCCTCCCCCGGCACCTCATGACGGGCAAGCTGCCGGTGGGCTCCTCGTTGGTCGACGGTCGCACCGTCCTGATGGGCAACGCCAACGTCCGGATCTCCTACGCAGCAGCGGAAGTCGACTCCGCCCTCTACCGCGACTCCGACGGCGACCTGCTCGTCTACGTCGAGTCCGGTAGCGGTCGGCTCGACTCCGTCTTCGGATCGCTCGACGTCGGCGCCGGCGACTACGTCGTCGTACCCACCGGCACGACCCACCGCTGGGTCGTCGTCGAGGGGCCGCTCCGCTGCCTGCTCATCGAGGCGCGTGGGCACGTCACGCCGCCGAAGCAGTACCTGTCCGCGCGCGGCCAGCTGCTCGAGCACGCCCCGTTCTGCGAACGCGACTTCCGGTCTCCGTCCGAGCCGCTCCTGGAAGAGGCCGGCGAGACCGATGTCCTCGTCCGCCGGCGCGGCCAGCTGACCCGGTACACCTACGCGTCACACCCCTTCGACGTGGTCGGCTGGGACGGGTGCCTCTACCCGTACGCCCTGTCGATCCACGACTTCGAGCCGGTCACCGGGCGGCTGCACCAGCCGCCGCCGGTGCACCAGACCTTCGCCGGTCCCGGCTTCGTGATCTGCTCGTTCGTCCCGCGCCTGCTCGACTACCACCCCGACGCGGTGCCGGTCCCCTACAACCACAGCAACGTCGACAGCGACGAGGTGCTGTTCTACGTCGGGGGCGACTTCACCTCGCGAGCCGGCAGCGGAGTCACGCAGGGCTCCATCACCCTGCACCCCGGCGGGTTCGTCCACGGCCCCCAGCCCGGGTCGGTGGAGCGCGCGCTCGGCAAGGGATCGACCGACGAGATGGCGGTCATGATCGACACCTTCGCCCCGCTCGACCTCGCGCCCGGCATCGCCGAGATCGACGACCCGGGCTACCCCTGGACCTGGGCCCGTTGATCGGGCTCCTGCGGGGGCTGGTCGACGACGCGGGGCTGTTCCCGCCGACCTCGCTGTCGATGGCGGACGCTCTCGCTCGGCACCGCCGGTCGGACTCCCCGATGCTGTCCGGACGGTTCCTCGTGCCGTCTGACCGCGTCGACGAGCTGATCGGGCTTCTCGACCAGGACGACAAGCTCGAGGTGCACCTCATCGGCGGCCTCGTTCAGGTCGATGACCCGCGCGTCACCGTGCGCGCCGTCGA
>JAODNB010000247.1 GCA_025464795.1 Frankiales bacterium | reverse complement strand
GCGTACTGCTCGGCCTCCTTCATCATCCGCTCGACCTCCTCCTTCGGCAGGGCCGAGCCGCCGGTGATGGTCATCGACTGCTCCTTGCCGGTGCCGAGGTCCTTGGCGGAGACGTGCACGATGCCGTTGGCGTCGATGTCGAAGGTGACCTCGATCTGCGGGACGCCCTGGGGCGCCGGCGGAAGACCGGTCAGCTCGAACATCCCGAGCCGCTTGTTGTAGGCCGCCATCTCGCGCTCGCCCTGGAACACCTGGATGTTCACGGACGGCTGGTTCGCCTCAGCGGTCGTGTAGACCTCGGACCGCTTCGTCGGGATGGTCGTGTTGCGCTCGACCAGCTTGTGCATGATGCCGCCCTTGGTCTCGATGCCGAGGGACAGCGGGGTGACGTCGAGGAGCAGCACGTCCTTGACCTCGCCCTTGAGCACACCGGCCTGCAGAGCCGCGCCGATGGCGACGACCTCGTCCGGGTTCACGCCCTTGTTGGGCTCGCGGCCGTTGGTGAGCTCCTTGACCAGGTCGCTCACGGCCGGCATGCGGGTGGAGCCACCGACGAGCACGACGTGGTCGATCGCCGACACGGCGATGCCGGCATCCTTGATCGCGTTCTGGAACGGCTGCTTGCACCGGTCGAGCAGCGACTGCGTCAGCTTCTGGAAGTCGGTACGGGTGAGCTGCATGTCCAGGTGCAGCGGACCATCGGCACCGGCCGTGATGTACGGCAGGTTGATGCTCGTGGCCTGGCTGCTCGACAGCTCGATCTTGGCCTTCTCGGCCGCCTCGCGAAGCCGCTGCATCGCCATCTTGTCCTTGGACAGGTCGATGCCGTTCTGGTTGTTGAACTGCTTGACCAGGTGGTCGACGAGCATGTTGTCCCAGTCGTCACCACCGAGCTTGTTGTCGCCACTGGTGGCCTTCACCTCGATGACGCCGTCCCCGATCTCGAGCAGCGACACGTCGAACGTGCCACCACCGAGGTCGAAGACCAGGATCGTCTGCTCCTTGTCGCCCTTGTCCAGGCCGTACGCCAGCGCCGCCGCCGTCGGCTCGTTGACGATGCGCAGCACGTTGAGGCCCGCGATGTCACCGGCCTCCTTGGTGGCGGTGCGCTCGGCGTCGGAGAAGTACGCCGGGACCGTGATGACGGCGTCCGTGACGGTCTCGCCGAGGTAGGCCTCCGCGTCGCGCTTGAGCTTCTGCAGCACGAAGGCGCTGATCTGCTGGGGGGTGAAGGTCTTGCCGTCCACCTCTTGGGTCCAGTCGGTGCCCATGTGACGCTTCACGGACCGGATGGTCCGCTCGACGTTGGTGACTGCCTGGCGCTTCGCGACCTCCCCGACGAGGACCTCGCCGTTCTTGGCGAAGGCCACGATGCTCGGGGTGGTCCGGCTGCCCTCGGCGTTGGCGATGACCGTGGGCTCGCCACCCTCGAGGACGCTGACGCAGCTGTTGGTGGTGCCGAGGTCGATCCCGACCGCTCGTGCCATGTGACGATCCTTTGGTTCGGAGGTTGAGTCGTGCGGGCTCAGGTTAACCCATGTCTGTCACAACCGCGGCATCGCCTTGAGTGTTCCCGGCTCAACTCTGCTCTGTGGGACTCTTCGCGGGTGCTCAAGGAGATGCGTGGCCACCACGGCGGACCCAGCGCTGGCATGCGCCTGCTGGCCCTCGTCCTGGCGTTGCTGCTGGCCGCTCCCCTGACGTTCTTCCTGGTGCGGGTGGGTTCGAAAGCGCTCGGCACCCTGTTCTGAGCGGGCCGTCGCCGCGCCGCGCGGCGTGTCGCCGGCCCGCCGGATCGGCCCACAGCGCATCCTGGGTGAAACGATCACCTCCTGGGGGGCCGCCGTGCTCGTGCTCGAGATCGTCACCGCGTGGTTGGGACTGTCCGTCCTCGGGCTGCTGGGGGCCGTCGGCGCCTGCCGATCAGGTCATGCGGAGGACGTGGCCCGCGGCTTCAGCGACTGACCGCTGGCCTGCTGCGGTCCTGCGTAAGTTACCGCCGGGTAGCCGCAAGGCCCGCCCGCCCGTAGTGTCGTGACCGCGCGCCGCTAGGCTCGCGCGCGGAGATGCTCGAGCAGCACTGACGGAGGACCCGCGTGGACACCGACCAGACAATCCGACTCGTCGTCGGTCTGGGGATCATGGCGATCAGCCTGGCGATCGCAGGCCGCCGAGCGCTGTTCCTGTTCAAGCTGATCAGCAGCGGCCAGCCGTCGCCCGGTCGCCTCAAGGGCGCCAACAAGCGGATCGCCCTGCAGTTCGTCGAGGTCTTCGGTCAGAAGCGGCTGCTCAAGTGGAGCGTCCCCGGCATCGCGCACTTCATCACGTTCTGGGCGTTCATCATCCTGACGCTCACGATCATCGAGGCCGTCGGCGCCCTGTTCGACCCGCTGTTCTACATCCCGATCATCGGCGAGTGGCGGGTCGTCGGCTTCGCCGAGGACCTCATCGGGACGCTCCTGCTCGTCAGCCTCGCGACCTTCGCGTGGATCCGCCGCAGGAACGACCCCGCCCGGCTCGAGCGCTCCTCCCGCTTCTACGGGTCCCACACCGGGCC
>JAODNB010000246.1 GCA_025464795.1 Frankiales bacterium | reverse complement strand
CCGAGCCGGAACGGTCAGCATCGTTGCCCCCTCCCTCTCTTACGTACGTTTGCTTGTGTTTGCCTTTGTAACCCTTCAACTACCTCTGGTCAAGTGAACTTGCCATCGGAGATCGATTGCGGGCAGGGTGGGGGCATGCGCTGGGACGAGCTGTTCGCCGATCTCGAGGCGCAGCTGGAGGCCGCCGCAGCAGCGGAGCTCGCGGGCGAGGTCCGCGACCGGACCCGCCGCGAGCACTCCCTGCTGGGGCTCGTCGACCGGCTGCGAGCGAGCAGCGGGCACACCCTCGCTGTGCTGACCCAGGGAGCAGGAACTGTGCACGGACGGCTGCTCGACGTGGGGAGCGACTGGATCCTGCTCGAGGAGACGAGCAGGAGCGAGCTGCTGCTGAGCACCGCGCAGGTGCTCGGGATCAGCGGTGTGGGGGTGCGCAGCGACGTGCCCGGCGCGGAGGGCGAGGTCGCCCGCAGGCTCGACCTTCGCTGGGCGCTGCGGGGACTGGCGCGCAGCCGGATCGGCGTCCAGGTGGTCCTGGTGGACGGCTCGGTCCTCGCGGGGACGATCGACCGCGTGGGCGCCGATCACGTCGACCTCGCGGAGCACGCAGCGGGGGAGGCCCGTCGCGCCTCAGCCGTCCGTCAGGTGCGCGTGCTCCCGCTGCCCGCGCTCACCGCCGTGCGCAGCTGGGCCTAGCTGCTACTCCTCCTCGGAGTCGCCCCCTAGCGGGTGCGCCTCCACGAAGGCCCTCGTCTGCGTGTAGAGCCGGCTGATGTAGTCCTCCAGGGCTGTCCGCTCCACGCGCCACTGCCCACGGCCGCCGATCTTGATGGCGGGCAGGTCGCCGTTGCGGACCAGGGCGTAGGTCTGAGACGAGGAGATGTTCAGCACCTCGGCAACGTCGGACAGCTGCAGGAACCTCGGTTCGGGCAACAGTCCTCCAAAGGCGTGTGCTTGCGCGCGATGGGCCGCGATGCAAGCAGTCTGCCACCGGTAGGGGCCGCCCCACGGGCTTGTCCACAGGTAGGGCGCGGTCGGCGCGCCGGGTACGGCACCATGCGGGGCGACGGACCTGGAAGAGGAGCACTGTGAGCGACGCGCTGGGATCGCCGAAGGCCGCCCGGCTGGGCAGCCCGAGCTGGCTCGACGGCCGGCTGGTGCTCGGCGTGCTGCTCGTGCTGGTCAGCGTCCTGATCGGGGCGAAGGTGCTGGCCGGGGCCGACGCCTCGCAGCTGGTCTGGGTCGCGAGCCACGACCTGGCTCCCGGCACCGTCCTCGCCGACGCCGACCTGCACGAGGGCAAGGTGCGGCTGTACGGGACGAGTGGGCTCTACCTGGCCGGCGGGAAGCCCACCGGTTACGTCGTGCAGCGCCCCATCAGCGCCGACGAGCTCGTCCCGGCCGGGGCGCTCTCTCGACCTGGGGAGCGCCTCCCACGGCGGGAGGTCACCGTGCCGGTCGCGGCGGGCCACCTGCCTCCGGACCTCAGCAGCAGCGACCAGGTCGACGTCTACCTGACACCGGGCGACAAGGCGGTCAAGCGCACGACAGCCAAGGACGGCTTCGCCTCCCGGCTCGTCCTGACCGGCGTGACCGTGGTGCGCGTGACGAGGACCGGCGGCCTCGGGTCGAGCGCCCAGGACCAGCCCGTCGTGGTCAGCGTCGATCCCGAGCAGGTGCTGGTCCTGGTGCAGGCCATGGCCGACGGCGCCATCGACCTGGTGCGGGTGCCGCGCAACCAGCAGCGCCCGCTCACGACCGCCAGTCCGGCGCCCTGATGCTCGTCCCGGTCCTCACCGCCGTCTCTGACGCCCTCTGGGAGGCGCAGCTCGTCGCTGCCCTCGAGCGCGGCGACCTCGGGGTCACGGTCGTCCGGCGCTGCGTCGACCTCGCCGACCTGCTGGCGACCGCCGCCACCGGCCAGGCCCGCGCGGTGCTCCTGTCAGCCGACCTGCGCCGGCTCGATCGCGAGGCGCTGACCCGGCTCGCGGTCGCAGGTGTCGCGGTCGTCGGCCTCGTGCCCCCAGCTGACGAGGACGCGGAGCGCCGGCTCCGTCAGCTCGGGGTCGTCAACGTCCTCCCCTCCGACTCCGGCCCGGAGGCCATCTCGGCGGCGGTCGTCGAGGCGGTCGTCGCGCTCAGCGAAGCGCCGGCGGACGCTGCAGCCCTGTCGGAGCCGCGCGCCGCCCTACGGGTCCTCCCGCCGTCAGAGGTGGACCCGCTGCCCGAGGTCGAGCCCGGTACGGGTCGCCTCATCGCGGTGTGGGGGCCGACGGGCGCTCCCGGTCGGACGACGGTGGCGGTCGGCCTCGCCTCCGAGCTCGCCCTCCTGGGCTGGCCCTCGCTGCTCGTCGACGCCGACGTCTACGGCGGGGTCATCGCTCAGCTGCTGGGTCTGCTCGACGAGTCGCCGGGCCTCGCTGCTGCCTGCCGGCTTGCCAACAACGGTGCGCTCGACCTGCCGGCCCTCGCTGGGCTCGCCCGTCAGCTCAGCCCGACCCTGCGGGTGCTGAGCGGCATCGCCCGGGCGGACCGGTGGCCGGAGCTGCGGCCGGCGGCGTTGGAGGTGGTCCTGTCGCTGGCTTCCTCGCTCGCCGCAACGACCGTCGTCGACTGCGGCTTTGCGCTCGAGCAGGACGAGGAGCTGTCGTACGACACGATGGCGCCACGCCGCAACGGCGCCACCCTCGCGATCCTGGAGCGGGCAGAGACCGTGATCGCAGTAGGCACCGCCGACCCGGTGGGGCTCCAGCGGCTCGTGCGCGGACTCGCCGAGCTGAAGGAAGCGGTCCCCGGGACGTCACCGGTCGTCGTGGTCAACCGGCTGAGGGCCTCCGCCATCCCCGGCAACACCGAGTCAGAGGTCCGAGCCGCGCTCTCGCGCTACGCCGGAGTGGAGAGCGTCGTCTTCCTGCCGCACGACGTCGCCGGCCTCGACGCAGCGGTCGCGGCCGGACGAACGTTGGCTGAGGCTGTGCCTGGATCCCCTGTCAGGCAAGCGATCCAGGCCCTCGCAGCCTCGCTGATCGGCGCGCCGGCACCAGCCAGGAAACGCCGCCTCCTGCGCCGCTGACCACCCGTAGGAGAGGTCAGCGCGGGGGGAGGTAGGGGCCGAGCTCCTGGCGGGCGACGGTGCGCACGTGCACCTCATCCGGTCCGTCGGCCAGGCGCAGGGTGCGCATCCCGGCCCACATCTGCGCCAGCGGGAAGTCGTCCGAGACACCCGCGCCGCCGTGGACCTGGATGGCGCGGTCGAGCACCTGCAGGGCCATCCGCGGGGCGATGACCTTGATCGCGGCGATCTCCGTACGCGCCCCACGGGCCCCGACGTTGTCGATCATCCACGCGGCCTTCAGGGTCAGCAGGCGAGCCTGCTCGATGGCCATCCGCGACTCGGCGATCTGCTCCTGCACGACGCCCTGCATGGCCAGCGGCTTGCCGAACGCGACGCGCGAGGCGGCCCGCTCGCACATGAGCTGGAGGGCGCGCTCCGCGATGCCGATGGAGCGCATGCAGTGGTGGATGCGGCCGGGGCCGAGGCGGGCCTGCGCGATCATGAAGCCGTCACCCTCGTTGCCGATCAGGTTGTCCACGGGGACGCGAACGTCCTCGAAGTGCACCTCGCCGTGGCCGTGCTGGTCCTGGTACCCGAAGACCGGCAGGGCGCGGACGACGGTCACGCCAGGCGTGTCGACGGGGACGAGGATCATCGACTGCTGGCGGTGGACCGACTCGTCGAGGTCGGTCTTGCCCATGACGATCATGATCTTGCAGCGCGAGTCGCTGATCCCGGTCGTCCACCACTTCTTGCCGTTGATGACGTACTCGTCGCCCTCGCGGACGATGCGGGTGCCGATGTTCGTCGCATCAGAGGACGCGACATCGGGTTCGGTCATGCCGAAGGCGCTGCGGATCTGGCCGTCGAGCAGGGGCTGGAGCCACTGCTGCTTCTGGGAAGCGGTGCCGAACATGTGCAGCACCTCCATGTTCCCGGTGTCGGGGGCCGCGCAGTTGATGGCCTCCGGCGCCAGGTGGATCGACCGCCCCGTGAGCTCCGCGAGCGACGCGTAGTCGAGGTTCGACAGCCCGGACTCCGAAGGGAGGAACAGGTTCCACAAGCCACGCGATCGCGCCTCGGCCTTCAGCTCCTCGACGACGGGTGGCAGCGTGTGGTCGCCGTACCCCGCAGCCCGGCGGTACTCCTCGTAGACCGGCTCGGCCGGGTAGACGTGGGAGTCCATGAAGTCCTGGAGCCTGCCCAGGTACTCCTCCGCCTTGGGAGAGAGAGCGAAGTCCACGAAGGGGCACCTTTCACGAGAGCTGCTGGTCTCCGCACCCTCCCACGGCCTCGGCGGTGCCGGGCAGCAGCCCCCGTAGTCTGGTGCCCGTGAGGATTCCTGGAGCCGGTGACCTGGCACCGCCCCGCCGCCGCCGGTACGGCGGCAGCTACGGGCGCCGTCGGCGCCAGCGCAACGTCCGGCTCGGCGTGACCGTGCTGCTGATCGCGGTGGCCGCCGGGGGCGCCTACCTGCTGCGGCACGACGACACGACAGCGCCCGACCGCCTCGCGCAGCAGACCCAGACGCCGACGCCCTGCCCGAGTGCGCCTGCCTCGACCGCTCCTCGGACGCCCGAGGTGCTGCCCGCCCCCGCGTCGGTTCGCCTCGTGGTCCTCAACGGGACGCCGCGCTCCGGTCTGGCGAAGACCGTGGCTGACGGGCTGGCCAAGCAGGGCTTCGTGGTCACCGGCCAGGGCAACGCTCCCCAGCCGCTCGTCGGGAGCTCGGCGGTCGTGTTCGGCACCGGAGGGCACCCCGCGGCGACGCTCCTGAGCAGGTGGGTCCAGGGGGCTCGGCTCGTGGGCAGCCCGAAGGTCGCACCGGGATCGGTCCAGGTCGTGCTGGGAACGACGTACCAGCGGCTGTCCACGCCTGCGGAGGTCGCTGCCGCAGGCCGAACGGCACCAGCGGTGCCGAGTCCGGCGCCAACGGGGTGTGCCGCCTAGCATCACGGGAACGAAACAAGCATGGAGACCCTGTGACCGACCGGCTCAGCCCCCTGGACGTCTCCTTCCTGTACATGGAGACGCCCACCACTGCCATGCACGTCGGAGGCGTCTGCGTGTTCGACCCGCCGGAGGGCGGCTTCGACTACGACAAGCTCGTGGAGCTCATCAGCCAGCGGATCGGGCTCGTGCCCAGGTACCGCCAGAAGGTGAAGTGGGTACCGGGCCGCCTCGCCAACCCGGTGTGGGTGGACGACGAGGAGTTCGACGTCACCTACCACGTGCGGCGGAGCGCACTGCCGAAGCCCGGCAACGACGAGCAGCTCAAGGAGCTGGTCGGTCGGCTGCAGTCGCGCCAGCTGGACCGGCACCGTCCGCTCTGGGAGATCTACCTGGTCGAGGGGCTCGAGGGCGGACGCGTCGCGATCGTGACCAAGACGCACCACGCCATGGTCGACGGGGTCTCGGCCGTGGACATCGGCACGGTCATCCTGGACGTCGACCGCACGCCGCGCCAGGTACCGGAGGACGACTGGGTCCCCCGGCACGAGCCCAGCTCGGTGTCGCTCCTGCTCGGTGCGGCGACCGACTTCGTGACCCGTCCGACCGGTGCGATCGACACCGCCCGGGCTGCGGCTGGAGACGCCCGGGCCACCGCCGGCAAGGCGATCGCGATCGCCGGGGGAGTGCTCGCGCAGGCGAAGCTCCTGGCGCGCCAGGCTCCCGACACCCCGTTCAACGTGCCCATCGGCGAGCAGCGCCGCTTCGGCATGGTGGCGACGGACCTCGACGACTACAAGCGGGTTCGCAAGAGCCACGGCGGCACGGTGAACGACGTCGTGCTCGCGACCGTCAGCGGGGCCTTGCGGACCTGGTTGCTCACCCGTGGTGAGAAGGTCACGCCGACGACGGTCGTGCGCGCGATGGTTCCGGTGAGCGTTCGGGTCGACGAGCAGAAGGGCGAGCTGGGCAACCGGGTCTCCTCGTACTTCGTGGACCTCCCCGTGGGTGAGGGCTCGGCGGTGATGCGCCTGCACCAGGTCAGCTTCGCGATGCGCGGCCACAAGGAGAGCGGAGCGTCGGTCGGTGCGGACGCCCTCATCCAGCTGACCGGCTTCGCGCCTCCGACCATCCACGCGCTCGGTGCGCGAACGGCTTCCGTCATGACCCGCCGGCTGTTCAACCTCGTGGTCACCAACGTCCCTGGACCCCAGTTCCCCCTGTACGCCGCGGGTGCGGAGATGCTGTCGATGTACCCGGTCGTGCCGTTGGCCAAGAACCAGGCAGTCAGCATCGGGCTCACGTCGTACAACGGCGGCGTCTACTACGGCCTCAACGCCGATCGCGACGCCATGCCAGACATCGACGTGCTCGCGGGCTGCATCACGGAGGCCCTCGCTGAGCTGGTGGGTACGGCCACATGAGAAGGGGTGTCGTCCTCGGCGCCGGGGGCGTGCTCGGCGCGGCCTGGACCGTCGGTGCGCTGAAGGCGGTGCAGGAGGAGCTCGACTGGGATCCCCGCGAGGCCGACGTCCTGATCGGCACGTCCGCCGGCTCGGTGATGGCGTCGGCGCTGGGCTGCGGGCTGGCCGTCGACGAGCTGCTCGACCACCAGCTGGGGCGCTCCGACCTGCGCATCGAGTTCGACCCCGACACCGACTCCGGTGGTGCGCTGCCTCCGCTGCCGCGACCGTTCGTGGGCTCTCCGCGCGGGCTCGTGTCCAGCGCCCTTCACCCCTTCCGCACCACTCCCATGGGCGCTGTCGCGGCTGCCCTGCCCAGGGGACGGGGATCGATCGAGGCCGTGGGGCGACTGGTCGACGGCATGCTGCCTGAGGGCGGTTGGGCTCCGCATCCGAGGACCTGGGTCGTGGCCATGGACTACGCGACGAACCGCCGCACCGTCTTCGGCCGCGAAGGCGCTCCGCAGGCCGAGCTGCGGGACGCGGTGATGGCGTCGTGCGCCATCCCCGGCTGGTACTCGCCCGTCGCGATCGGTTCCCGCCGTTACGTCGACGGCGGGGTGTGCTCACCGACCTCGGTCGACCTGCTGGCGAGGGCCGGCCTCGACGAGCTGATCGTGCTGTCTCCGATGACGTCCATGACCTACGACAGCCCCGACACCGTGACGGGTCGGATCGAGCGCCGCTTCCGGCGGCTGTCGACGAAGCGGGTGCTCGGAGAGGTCAAGAAGGTGGCGGCCTCGGGAACGACGGTCCGCTTCCTCGGCCCGACGGCGGAGGACCTCGCCGTCATCGGGGCGAACATGATGGACCCGCGTCGCCGGACACAGGTCCTCCAGACGTCCCTGCGGACGTCCGCTGCGGCGTTGCGCGAGGGCCTTGCTGCTTAGTGACGGCACCGGTCTGAGAGTCTGCTGCGTTATGCGCGTCTACCTGCCCTCGACCCTCACCGCGCTCCGGTCGATGCTGGACACCGGGGTGGTCGGGGACCCTCCCTTGCCGGCGTACGCCGTGACCCCTGCGCTGCGCGAGTGGTATGCCGAGGGCGACCTCGAGGAGCTCGAGTACGTCGCTCTCAGCCTGGCGGCCAAGGCCTCCGTTCGGCTGCTCGACGCAGACCAGGACGCGGAACGTCGGCGGGTCGTCATCGTCGCCGAGGTGCCCGACGAGCTGGTCTCTGCCGCGGCTCACGTGGATCGCGCGGCGGTGAAGGTCGCCGACCCGGTGGCAGTGAGGCTGGTGCAGTCGGTGCAGGTGGACGACCCGGCCGCGGTCCCCGACGTGACCGTCGCGGTGGACGCGGTGATCGAGGCGGACCTCGGTTCCGAGGACGCAGCGTTCCGGGTCGAGCAGGCCGAGGGCCACGAGCTGCAGTGGTACGCGACCCAGGAGATCGGGCCGCTGC
>JAODNB010000223.1 GCA_025464795.1 Frankiales bacterium | reverse complement strand
TTCCGTCGACCAGCGACGGCAGGAGCTCCTTCGCCGCCGTACCTCCTGCCTGCGAGAGCACCAGAGACGCGCAGAGCGTAGGAAGGGTCGGCCCGTGGGCCAGCTCGCGCGCGAGCTCTTCGACGACCACGGCGAGCTCGACGCCTCCTGCGCCGGAGCCGCCCGACTCCTCGGCGACGTGCAGGCCGAGCAGCCCCTGGTCGGCCAGCGCGGACCACCACGTCGGCCGGGTCTCAGGAGCCTCGAGCGCCGATCGCGCACTGGCGCGGACACCTGCCCGCTCCGCCCACCCGCGGACAGAAGCGGCGAGCGCTTCGTGCTCCTCGCTCACACCGATCGTCATCAGATGCGTGCCTTCCCGTAGCGTGTCTGGCATACTAGAACACGTTCCTGTTTCTGGCACCACACCCGTAACATGCCGCTGCTAGTTTCCGCGCCTGGACCTGCGGAGAAGGTGGGAAGCGTGACAGTCGTTGGACAAGTGACCGCTCAGACCGCGGCTGCTGCCGAGACCGAGACGGCCGCCCAGCGAGCGCGGCGTGCACGGATCATCTCCGCCACCCTCGCCCTCGCCTCGCGCGGGGGCTTCGAAGCGGTCCAGATGCGCGAGGTGGCCGAGCGGTCCGAGGTCGCCCTGGGCACGCTCTACCGGTACTTCCCCTCCAAGATCCACCTGCTCGTGTCCGCCATGGCCTCCGAGGTCGACGTGCTGTCGAGCCGGCTGCAGAAGCGCCAGGCCCCCGGGGAGACCCGCGCCGAGCGGGTCAGCTTCGTCCTCGAGCGCTCGACCCGTTCGCTGCAGCGCGACCCGCTCCTCACCGAGGCCATGGTGCGCGCCATGATGGCCGCCGACAGCACGGTCGGCCCGGAGGTCGCGGCGATCCGCCAGGGCATGAGCGACCTCATCGTGCAGGCGATGCGCAACGGCGGAGAGGCCGTCGAGCACGACGTGGAGCTGGCCGCGATCTTGCAGGACGTGTGGTTCGCCCGTCAGATCGCGTGGCTGGGCGGCCGGATGGAGGCCGCTGACGTGTGGCGCGACATCCACCAGGCGATCACCCTCGTCGTTCCGGACTGAAGCTCCCCGGCCGCTGACGCCTACTTGGGGAAGCCGGCGAGCTTGCTGTTGGACGTGAAGTCCCAGAACCCGTCCTGGCAGCGCCAGGTGTGCGCCGCTGCTGGCAGGACCCGGACGAACTTGCCCTTGCGGACCTGGATGATCGCGATGCAGTCGCTGAGCTTGCGGCCCCCGACGTCCTGGGCTGGGAACAGCCCGTTGCCCGTGAAGCCGTGCTCCTGCGCCAGGAGGGCCAGCAGGCCCTTGCGGGTCGGCTTCGGCCCGAGCTTGATCATCTTCTGGATGAACAGCGCCGTCGCGCCCCAGGCGAACTGGCCGAGGTCGGTGGGCACCGCGTTCGGGTTCACCTGCGTCAGCCACTGGGCGTACGTCTGGAGCTCCTTGCTGTAGCTGGCCTCCTCGAGCAGGGTCGGCTGGATGCCGACGTAGGTGCCCTCGGCGGCCGCGCCCGCGGACGTCAGGTAGTTCGGGGTGTAGGCGGTGACCGTGGGCTCCCACACGGTCGGGTGGTAGTTCTGCTCGTCCATCGTCTTGCGGATCTCAGCAGCCTGCTGGTAGGCCCCGGTGAAGGCGACGAAGTCGACGCCGGCCTTCTTGAGGCTGGCCACCGGCGAGGTGTAGTTCGTCGTGGAGGTCGGGAACGGGACGTCAGCGATCCACTTGAACCCGTAGGCCGCCGTGGTCGCCTTCGCGTCCTGCGAGGTCTGCTGCCGGGTCACGTCACCGTCGCTGTAGATGTAGCCGGCCTTCTTGATGGACGCCTTGACCTTGGCGTCGGGTGACGCCGCTGCCCAGGCGAACTGCGCCAGGCCGCGGTAGCTGCCCGTGCCGGCCGCGTTGGCCGGGTAGACGTTGGGCACCGCCTTGATCTGGTCGGTGGTGGCGATCGCGCGGACGTCCGGGACACCACAGGACTTCTCGGGGTCGGCAGCCCCCTGGTCGAACGCGGACAGCGACCCCACACCCGCGAAGCCGCCCGAACACAGGTCGAGGGCGGCGCTGCGGTTGGCGCCCGCGTCGAGCTGAGAGTCCAGGGTCTTGAGGATGATCTTGCGTCCGTACAGGGTGCCGTACTGGGCGGTGAAGTACTTGATGTAGGCCTGCGTCGCGAAGCGGGCGTCCTCGAACAGGCCGGGCACCGCACCGCTGATGTCGCTGATGTTGTAGATCGTGATCGAGTTCTTGGTGATCCCGACGTCCGTCGAGCCACCGTTGCCACCTGCCGGCGCTGCCCGGAAGTCGCCGGTGGTCCCGGTGCTGCCGGCACCCGTGGTCGAGCCCGCAGCCTTGCCGGTGGTGGAGCCGCCACCGCTGCCGGTCGTGGTTCCGCTGCCGGAGCCCGTGGCGGAGCTCCCGCTGCCTGCGGTCGTGGCCGCGCCGGTGCCGGTGCTCGTCCCGCTGCCTGTCCCGGTGGCCGTGCCGGCTCCCGTGCCCGTCCCCGCGCCGGTGTCGCCCGTGCCGCCGGTCCCGCCGGTGCCGCTGCCGCCGCCCTGCGACAGGGCAGCCGTGCGCTGGGAGGGTGTCAGGCGAGCACCACAAGCCGTCGTGGCCAGAGCGGCCACGGCGAGGACGGCGGCGAGCCGGTGGGCGACAGGGCGGCGGAAGGGCCGTGAGGACATGGCAGGAAGGTCCTTAGGGAGAGACAGGGTGGGTCAGTGCGTGAGCACGTCGACGTCGAGCGGGTTGCACAAGGTGCAGGGCGCGAGCCCGTCGCCGGAGACACCGATCTGCTTGAGGTCATCGCGACCGGCGACGACGGCGCAGTCCGGACGGTGCAGCATCCCGCCGCGCTGCGTGGCGACGAAGGGCTTGGCGCGGCTGCCGTTCGGGGCTGCCGACGCCCTGCGGCTCGGGGCGGGCGCCGCGGCCGCGTTGTGCCGGAGCTCGTCACGGATCTCGCGGAGGATCTCCGACATCTCCTCGTCCTTGCGACGCTGCTCCGAGGCGCTGCGGGCGACCCAGGAGCCGAAGTAGAGCAGGCCCCCGACCACCGCGAACCCGAGGCCGAGGATGCCTCCGCTGATGAGGTACGGCACCTGCTCGAACAGGTAAGGGGTGTGCGCAGCGCCGTACCAACCGAGGAGCACGAGCGCGAGGCCGAGCGGCAGCAGCACCGCGCTCCCGATGGCCAGGATCCGCTCGGAGCTGTAGCGCGGGGCCGTCGAGTCGGGAGTGGTCATGCGGTCACGCTCCGGAGGTTGGGGACGGACGTGGGGGCGCCAAGCCGGCAACCGACGCCGAGCGCGCCACCGGCGAGCCCGAGGAAGCGCAGCAGCAGCCAGCCGATCAGGCCCGACGCGGCGACGGCACCGAGCAGCGGGCCTGCACCGATCCCGGCGAACCCGGACCCCGTGGTCGACGCTGCCTGCGTCGTGGGGGCGAGTACGGGACTGCCGCCGCCCTGGTCAGCGAGCCGCGGCACGACCGCGCTCCCGCCGGGGATGTCCGCGATCCCGGGAGTGATGACCGCGCCCGCGCCAGGGTTCGGACTCCCGGGCGCCACGGAGCCGGAGAAGCCGCCGCCGGGAGTCGGGAAGCTCGGAGCTCCGAAGCCTGGGAAGCTGAACGACAGCGGCTGCGTCGCGGCCGCGGAGGAGTTCGCCTCGGCGAAGACGAACGTGATGTGTGGCGTCGCCTTCACCAGGTAGTAGAAGTTGCCCTGCTGGTCCGGCGGCAGGTTGCCGATGATGCCGTTCAGGATGGGGTTGGTGACGCCGGTGACCGGCGACAGCTGCTTGCGCAGCGGCCCGGTGTCGATGTCGATCACCAGCCCACCCGCAGCACGGCTCACCCCGTTGGTCGTCTTGACGACCTTCTGGTTCAGCAGCGTCGCGCTGATGCCCAGGGCCTGGGCCGTCAGCGCCGGCAGCGCGCTGCCGTTGCCGGCCGCGTGCAGGCCCTTGTCGTCCACGGTGAACGCCTGCCCGCCGATGGTCAGGCCGGACACGGTGGTCGTGCCCGACGACACCAGCTTCTTGCCGTCGGACTGCGTGACGATCTTGGTGGTGACGGCGCCGATGTGGATGACGCCGGCGACGAGGTCGACGTCCTTGACCGCGCTGAAGGCATCCCCGACGGCCTCGTCCTTGGGCGTCACGGTCGCCTTCGAGGTGGAGGTGGCGTCCCCGACCGTCACCTGGCCAGGCTTGTTGGTGGGGGTGCCGTCCGCGGTGGCGTGGGCATCCAGGCCCATCGCCTCGGCGATGCTCAGCGCCCCGCCGTCGACGCCTTGCGCGGTGTACGGCTTGTCCGGGTAGCGGGCCTCCCCCTTGATCGGGTACGCCGGGTGTACGGGCGACGTCGGTGGTGGAAGCTGCGCGAGGCCCTCACCGAACAGGTTCCCTGGCCACACCGTGCTGGTGACCGCGCGAGCGTTCGGGCCCGCGGCTACTGAGGCGAGGGTGTAGTTGGGGTCTCCCTCGACGATGGCCGTTCCGGGGTCGTGAGGGATCGCGAGGTTGGGGTCGTCGAGGAGCACGCGGAGCGGGCTCGCCTCGACGGTGACGGCGAAGCCGGCGAGCTTGGTGTCCGTCCGGATGTCGCCGGCGCTCACCACCCCGCCGAGCGGGACCGATCCGACGACGACGGCTGACGCCACAGCGACCCGCGCTGCGGTCCGCAGGAGTCCGGTCATGCAGCACCTCCGAGGTAGGCGGCGGACAGCTCGCCCTCGATGTCCGCGGGCTCGCCGACGGCGGTGACCCGGCCTTGCACCATGACGATCCCGAGCTGGGCAACAGCCAGGGCCCGGCGGGCGAACTGCTCCACGACGAGGACCGAGACGCCCTGGCGCCCGATCTCACCGACGATCTCGTACAGGTCCTCGACGATCTTCGGGGCCAGACCCATGGACAGCTCGTCGAGCAGGAGCAGGGCCGGGTCCGTGGAGAGCGCCCGGGCCATGGCGAGCATCTGCTGCTCACCGCCGGAGAGCTTGCCGGCCAGCTGGCCGCGCCGCTCGGCCAGCCGCGGGAACTGGGTGAAGGACCGCTCCTCGATCTCGCGCGGGGTGGCCTTGGCCGCGAAGGCGAACAGGCTGATGTTCTCCACGACCGTGAGGTTCGGGAAGATGCCCCGGCCCTCCGGGATCGTGCACAGCCCGGCCCTGGCGAGCCGGTCTGGAGCCGCGCCGTTCAGGTGGTGGCCGCCGATGTGCACGTGACCCCCGGTGGGGTCCAGCACGCCGGCGATGCAGTTCAGCGTCGTGGTCTTGCCGGCGCCGTTGGGCCCCAGGAGCGCGACGACGGAGCCGGACGGCACCGAGAAGGAGACGCCGTGCAGGACCTCGATGCGGCCGTAGCCCGCGGTCAGGTCGATGACGTCCAAGGCGTTCACGCGCTCCGTCACAGGAGCACCTCCGCGAGCGCCTCGACGGCCTCGGCCGCCTCGTCATCCGCACCCAGGTAGGCGTCCTGGACTCGCTTGTCGGCCCGGATGACCTCAGGCGGGCCGCTGGCGATGATCGAGCCGAAGTCGAGGACGTGGATCTCCGAGCACAGGCCGAGGACCAGGTCGACGTCGTGCTCGACGATGAGCACCGACCGGCCGTCGTCCTCAGCGAGGGACCGCACCAGGACGGCGAAGTCGTCGGTCTCCGACTCGCTGAGCCCACTGGACGGCTCGTCGAGCAGCAGCAGCCGCGGGTCGACCGCCAGCGCCCGAGCCAGCTCGGTGAGACGGGCGATGCCGGTCGGGACGGAGTCGGCGGTCACGTCGGCGAAGGCGCGCAGGCCGACGCGCTCGAGCAGCTCGTCGCGGACCCGGTCAGGGGAGTCCATGCCGCGCATCTCGGCGGCGACCCGGATGTTGTCTCCCACGGTCAGGGAGCCGAACACCTCGAGCCGCTGGAAGGTACGACCGATCCCGGCCACGGCCCGCAGCCTGGGGTGCACCTTCGTGATGTCACGGCCCTCGAAGCGCACTGCTCCGCTGGTCGGGGTCTGCAGACCGGTGATGACGTTGAACAGCGTCGTCTTGCCGGCTCCGTTGGGACCCATGAGCCCGATGACCGAGCTCTCGGACACGTCGAAGGTGGCGCCGTTGACGGCGATCACTCCCCCGAAGCGGACGTGGACGTCGTCGACCTCAAGCAGAGCCAACGGGCACCTCCACGACGCGGCCGACAACGGCCGGGTACACCTCGACGGGCGACCCCGTGGTGGTGCGCTCGGGGTCCTTGTCCCGGAACCTCAGCAGGCGACGGCTCTGGTCGAACAGCAGTCCGACGAGCCCGTTGGGGTTGTTCACCAGCAGCCGGATCCCGACGAACAGCACGATGTACGCGAGGTTCTTGACGGTCGCGTCGCTGCTGAGCAGGAAGCCGGTGGACAAGCAGCCGTAGAAGAAGCCGCCGACGAGCACCCCGGAGATGCTCGTGACCCCGAAGACGATCGCGAACAGCAGCAGCGGCAGGTTCTGGAAGAAGTAGAAGTCCAGGGTGCCGACGGTGTGCTTCATGCCCGCGAGCAGCACGCCGGCGACGCCGGCGAGCCCTGCAGAGGCGGAGAACACCGCGACGCGCGTGAGCGTCGTGCTGAAGCCGAGGGTCGCGCAGGCCGCCTGCGAGTCCCGGGTGGCCAGCAGGATCCGGCCGTACTTGCTGCGCCGGATCGACAGGACGACCCAGGCCATGAGGACGAAGGTGACCACGACCGCCATGGCGAAGGACCGCTCGGACTCGAGGAACCCCGGACGCGGGACGTCGATCGTCGAGCCCTGCGCCCCGAAGCCGACCAGCCCGGTCTCGAAGACGGTGTGGTCCAGAGCGGAGGCGATGGCCAGGGTGCCGAGACCGATGTAGAGCCCGCGCAGCCGCAAGGCCGGCAGGGCGACGACCGCCCCGACGACCGCGGTCAGCAGGAACGCCGTGATGAGCGACAGGACGGTGATCTGCGGGTGGAAGCCGAGGCCCGTGAAGGGGATGTCGAAGCCGCGGGCAGCGACCAGAGCCCCCACGCCGACGAAGCTCAGCTGGCACAGCGAGACGTCGCCGCCATAGCCGATGAGCAGCACGAGCGAGAGCATGATCAGCGGCAGGCACATGGCTTGGCCGAAGCGGGAGTTGTTGGCGATGCCCATCGAGCCCGTGAGGGCGTAGGCGCCCGCAAGGAGCGCGGCCGACCACAGGAAGGTGGCCCGCCAGGACGGGATCCGCGGGAGCTTCGTCCCCGCGATCCGGCCGACCCGCAGCTTGTCCTGCGGCAGCAGCAGCATGGCGCCGAGCAGGAAGATGGTCGGCAGCGAGTTGTTGATGCCGTAGATCAGGCCGTCCGAGTCCTTGACGAACGACGCGGGCAGCGAGATGTAGGCCCACTGGCCGTAGTTGATCAGAAGACCGAGAGCGATGGCGCCGGCGAACGTCTTCGGGAGGCTCTTGAGCTTGCCGACCATGGCCGCGGCGTAGGCGTTGACGACGAGGAACGTGAGGATCGTGTAGTCGAACGACAGCGACGGGGCGAGCAGGATCCCGGCCAGTGCAGCCAGCGAGGACCCGAGGGCCCACGCCAGCCCGCTCAGCAGGTTCGGCCGGGCGCCGTGCAGCGCCAGCAGGTCGCGGTTGTCGACCACCGCGCGCATGGCGGTGCCGATGCGGGTGCGGTTCAGCAGGACGTACAGGCCGAGGGCCACCGCGATCGCGATGCCCATCGTGATGAACTGCTGCGCGGTGACCCGCACGAGGCCGAAGGACACGCTGTTGCCGGCGAAGAACGAGTCGACGCTGCGCCCGGCGGGCTTCCACTTCTGCTGCGCAAGGCCGATCAGGGCGACCAGGAGCCCGACCGTCACGCCGAGGGAGGTCGTGACGTCGGCCACCGTGAGGCGCCGCATGACCAGCCGCTCCATGACCAGCCCGAACACCGGCGCGACGATCAGCAGGATGAGCGGGAGGACCAGCCACAGCGGCATGCCCTGGTTCACGTACAGCTCCCAGTACAGGAACGTCATGACCATGCCGACCGCGCCGTGCGCGAAGTTGAAGACGTTCGAGGTCGCGTAGGTCAGCACCAGCCCGCTGGCGGCGATGGCGTACGTGGATCCCAGCACGATGCCGATGATCGTGAACGTGACGAAGTCGGTCACGCCACGGCCCTCCTGGGGCTGAGCACGGGCACATCACTCCTGCGGCTGCGGCGGGCTGTGGTCTGGGTCACAGCACCTTCCTCCATCGTGTGCGCGTTACCTCTTCGTGTCGAGGGTGGTATGCCTGGATTTCCGGACATTGGGGCGGAGAGTCCCGCTCAGAGGGATCCGATCGCGTCGGCGCGGAAGCTCGCGGAGCCGCTCCGGTCGCGGAAGTGCGTCCCGAGGGCGTCCGCGAGCCCGTCGACGGTCCAGGTGGGGGTCGGTGCGTCGAACCGCTGCTCGACGCCCGGAGCCGAGACCAGGACCACCATCGGGCCGTAGGCGACGAACACCTGACCGCTGATGGGGTCTGCCTCCGGGCTCGCGAGGTAGGCGACCAAGGGGGCCACGTGCTCCACGCCGAGGGGGTCGACGTCCCCCTCGGGAGCCGCGCCGAACACCTGCGCGGTCATGGCCGTGCGCGCGCGGGGGCAGATCGCGTTGGCGCGGACGCCGTAGCGGGAGCAGGCGCCCGCGGTGGCCAGGGTGAGGGCCACGATGCCCGCCTTTGCCGCGGCGTAGTTGGGCTGCCCGGCCGACCCGAAAAGGAACGCCTCGGAGCTGGTGTTGATCACGCGGCCGTAGACCTCGCCGCCCGACTCCTTCGACCGGTCGCGCCAGTGCGCCGTGGCGAAGCGCGAGGTGCCGGCGTGGCCCTTGAGGTGCACCGCGATGACGGTGTCCCACTCGGACTCGGAGATGTTGAAGATGGTCCGGTCGCGCAGGACACCTGCGTTGTTCACGAGGATGTCGAGCTTGCCGTAGGTCGTCACCGCCGTCTCCACCAGCTCCTGCGCGACGGCCCAGCTGGACACGTCGCCGGCGGCAGCCGTTGCCTGCCCGCCAGTCGCCGTGATCTCGTCGACGACGCTGTGCGCGGCGTCCTTGTCGTAGTCGTTCACGACGACAGCGGCACCGGCCGCGGCAAGGGCGAGCGCCTCGGCGCGACCCAGACCTGCTCCTGCACCGGTGACGAGCGCGGACTTGCCTTCCAAGCTGACGGACACAGGATCTCTTCCTTAGACGGGCTCGGCGGCCAGGGTGGCGCCGAGGGAGAGCAGCTGGGCCTGCGCGCTGCCCAGGGCGAACTCGAGGTGCTTGCTCCAGCGGAAGTAGCGCGGGAGCTCGTAGTCGATGTCGATGCCGACACCGCCGTGCACGTGCTGGGCCGCGTGCGCGATCCGGTGGCCGCCCTCGCTCGCCCACCATTTGGCGATCCGGGCCTCGTCGCGGGCGGGCAGGCCGGAGTCGAGCAGCCACACCGCCTGCAGGGTGGTGAGCCGCAGGCCCTCGACGTCGATGTAGGCGTCGGCGAGCCGGTGGCCGACGGCCTGGAAGGTCGCGATCGGGCGGCCGAACTGCTCGCGTCCGGTCGTGTAGGCCGCCGACAGCTGGAGCGCCTTGCCGCTGACGCCGAGCGCTGTCGCGGCGAGGCCGGTCAGGGCGCGGTCGAGCAGCCAGCCGAGCGCCGTCGGGTCATCGGTCAGCAGCTCCGCGGGCGCGTCTGCCAGCTCGACCTCGAAGACCGGCAGCCCGCTCGTCGTCGTGCCCGCCCGGAGTACCGCGTGCTGCGGCTCGACCAGGACCAGCACCGGGCCGGCGTCGGTCGTCGCGGAGACCACGAGGCGGGCCGCGAGATCAGCCAGTGGAACGCTGGTCTTCGTACCGCTGACCGTTGTCCCCGTGAAGCGGGTGATCGGTTCACGTAGGTCGTCGCGGCCGCTCTCGACAAGGGCTGCGGTGAGCAGCGTCGTCCCCGCAGCCACTCCGGGAAGGTCGCGATGGCGTTGCTCGTCGCTGCCGAACCGGTCGAGCGGCAGGGCCGCCGCGAGCACCGTCTCGAACAGCGGCACCTGGGCGACGTGCGCACCGACCTGCTCCAGGAGCAGCGCGAGCTCGGTGAACCCGAGCCCTCCGCCTCCGACGTCTTCCTTGAGCGAAGCGCCCACCACACCAGCCTTGGCCAGCTGCTGCCAGGTCTCGCTGTCGAACCAGGTCCCTTGCTCGTCGAGGGAGTCGAGGTGCTTCTTGGTCGATCGCTCGGACAGGATCTGCGTCGCGAGGCCGACGAGGGCCTTCTGGTCCTCAGTGGTCTGGAAGTCCATGTCGACCTACCTCGGAGCTCGGGGCATCGCGAGCCCGACCATGGCGATGATGTCGCGCTGGATCTCGTTCGTGCCCCCGCCGAAGGTGAGCACCAGGGTGTTGCGCATGGCCCGCTCCAGGTCCGAGCTCAGCACGGCCCCGGCAGACCCCTTCGTGAGGGTGCTGCTCTGGCCGATGATCTCCATGAGGCCGCGGTAGGCCTCGATGTAGAACTCGCTGCCGTGCACCTTCACGGCACTCGCGTCGGCTGGGTTCAGCGCCCCTTGCGTGACGCTCCACGCCACCTTCCAGTTGAGCAGCTTCAGGAACTCCGTCTTGGCGGTCAGCCGGGCGAGGGTGGTCTGCACCCACTCCTGGTCGATCACCCGCCGCCCGTCTGCCAGCTTGGTGTCCTGAGCCCAGGCCCGTACGGCGTTGATCCTGGCCTGGATGCTGCCTGCGCTGGAGAGCGAGACGCGCTCGTGGTTGAGCTGGCTGGTGATGAGCTCCCACCCGCGGTTCTCGCCGAGCACGACGTTCTGGACGGGCACCCGCACGTTGTCGTAGTAGGTGGCGCTCGTGTAACCGCCGCCGATCGTGTGGACGGGCGTGTACGAGAAGCCCTCCGCGTCCGTCGGCACGATGATCATCGACAGGCCCTTGTGCCGCTTGGCGTCAGGGTCGGTGCGACAAGCCAGCCAGATGTAGTCCGCGTGGTGGATCAGGGACGTCCACATCTTCTGGCCGTTGATGACGTAGTGGTCGCCGTCCCGCACGGCCGTGGTCTTCAGGCTCGCCAGGTCTGTGCCCGCCTGCGGCTCGGAGTAGCCGATCGAGAAGTGCAGCTCCCCTGCGAGGATCTTCGGCAGGAAGAACTCCTTCTGCTCCGGGGTGCCGAACTGAGCGAGGGTCGGGCCGACGGTGTTCAAGGTGAGGAACGGGACCGGGACGCCGGCCCGCTGGCTCTCGTCGAAGAAGATGTACTGGTCGAGCAGGTCCCGGCCCTGACCGCCGTACTCCTTGGGCCACGAGATGCCGAGCATGCCGTCCTTGCCGAGCTGGCGAACCATGTCCTTGTAGGCACTGCCTTCGAGCTCGCCCTCGCTCAACGACGCCCGCAGCTCAGGAGTCATGAGCTGGGCGAAGTAGGCGCGCAGCTCGTCCCGGAGGGCCTGCTGCTCTGCCGTGTAGGTCAGGTACATGCACCCTCGCCTGGATGTGTCGGAGTTGTAACACGTTCTACTGCGGTCGGCGTGACGGGGTCAAGAGTGGTGGTGGAACACGTTCTACTCTGTGCGACATGACTCTCGTGCTGGTCGAGGACGCTGCCCGGGTACGCACCCTGACGCTGAACCGCCCGGAGAACCTCAACGCGATCAGCGAGGCGCTGCTCGACGCCCTTGCCTCCGAGCTGATCCGTGCCGCGACCGACTCCTCGGTGGCGACCGTGGTGCTCACCGGCAGTGGACGGGCGTTCAGCGTGGGTGCGGACCTGTTCGAGATGGCGCAGCGCAACGCCGACCCCACCGGGTTCGTCATGGGCGAGTACGGCTTCCTCGGGACCCTCAAGGCGATGGCCGAGCTGCCCAAGCCGCTGATCATGGCCGTCAACGGCCTCGCGCTCGGCGCCGGAACCACGTTCCTCGGCTACGCGGACCTGGTGTTCATGTCTTCGTCCGCTCGGCTGAAGTGCCCGTTCACCGACCTCGCCGTCGCCCCTGAGGCCGCTTCCTCCTACCTGCTCCCGTCCCTGATGGGTCGTCAGAACGCGGCGTGGCTGCTGATGTCGTCGGAGTGGGTCAGCGCCGCCGAGGCCAAGGAGATGGGGCTGGCGTGGAAGGTCTGCGCGCCTGAGGAGCTGCTGCCCACCGCGCAGCGGCATGCGGAGATCCTTGCCAGCAAGCCGATCTCGAGCCTCGCCGCCATCAAGGACGCGATGTGGGCACCCATCCGCGCCGAGGTGCAGGCCGCACAGGAACGCGAGGTGGAGCACTTCAAGCGGCTGCTCGGCGGACCGGCCAACTCCGAGGCGCTCGCTGCGTTCGCCGAGGGCCGCAAGGCCGACTTCACGAAACTCCCCGACGGCTGGTAGCCCCGGGGCTACCAGCTCAGCGGCCGACCGGAGTCGGCGAACGCCTTCTCCAGCGCCGCCAGGTCGTCAGCGGTGAAGGGGCGCATGGCGTTCCCGTCGCGGACCCACACGTCACCGCCCTCCCAGCGCTCCTGGGCCAGCCTTCGTACCACGATCTTGCCGGTGGCCGTCTTGGGCAGATCGCCGACGCGCAGGTAGCGAGGGACCCACGTCCTGCTGGCATCGGGCTGCTCGGCAACCCAGGCCGCAAAGCTCCGTGGGTCGAAGGACTCGGTCGGGACGACCGCGACCATGAGCTGGTCCCCGGCTGTCGCATCGGGCACGGCGTAGACGACCGCCTCGACCACGTCCGGGTGGCGCGTCATGAGCCGCGCCACAGGTGCGGCAGGGAAGTTCTCGCCCGAGACCCGGAGACGGTCCAGCGACCGGCCGGCGAAGTACAGGAAGCCTTCGGCGTCGCGGTAGCCGAGGTCACCGGACCAGTAGCGGCCGTCGCGGTTGCGGTGAGCCGTGTCCTCCGGCGCGTTCCAATAGCCCTCGAACGCGAACGGCCCGTCCATGTTCACGAGCTCCCCCACTGCCTCCTCGGGGTTGGCCAGGCGACCGTCGGCGTCGAAGACCGCGACGGCCTTCTCCTCGCCGGTCTCGGGGTCCAGGATGCGGACGTCACCGACGTTGCTCTTGCCCAGTGCTCCGGGTGGGGTGTCATCGAGCTTGCTGATGCTGATACCGCCCTCGGTCGACCCGAACCCGTCGAGCACCTCGCAGCCAAACCGCCTCCCGAACCGAACCAGGTCCGCGGGCGCTCCCTCGTTCCCGAACACCCGCGTCAGGGCGTTGTCCCTGTCGTCCGGCTGCGGGGGCTGCGCCAAGACGTAGGACAGCGGCGTGCCGACGTAGTTCGCGAACGTCGCGCCGACCGCACGGCAGTCGGGGATGAACTGGGAGGCGGAGAACTTCCGCTTGATCGCCATCGTCGCCCCGACGGCGAGCGACGGCGCCCAGCCGGCGATGATCGCGTTGGAGTGGAACATCGGCATGCTGAGGTAGCAGACGTCCTCCGCCGTGAGGTTCACCCGGTAGGTCAGCCCGAGCCCCTGCGTCGCGATCTTTCCCTGGCTGCACTTCACGGCTTTGGGGCTGCCCGTCGTCCCACTCGTGAAGATGAGCAGGTAGAGGTCGTCGTTCTGCGCCTCGTCAGCGGGCAGATCCGCTGGCCCGTAGTCGATCTCGTGGGGGTCCAGGACGGGTACGTCGATCCCCTCGAACAGCTCGGGACGGTCGGTGAGGACCAGGTGGCAGTCCGTGCCGCGGACGTCCTCGAGCAGGCCATCGCCCTTGCGGGTGGCGTTGAGCCCGACGAGGACGAACCGTCCGAGCGCGGCGGCAGCGAGCCAGAAGCTGTACTCCGCGCAGTTCTCGAGGAGCACGCCGACGTGCGGGATCGGCGCACGAACGGTCTCGT
>JAODNB010000213.1 GCA_025464795.1 Frankiales bacterium | reverse complement strand
CCGTTCGGCTGGTGGACGATGTAGGTGTCGGCTGGTGCGAAAGACGTGCCGAGCGCCTTGGCGCCGGCGAGCAGGCGATCGCGTGACAGCGGCTCGCCACCGGCCGTGAGCGCGGTTGCGAGGTAGTTGAGGTTGTCGCAGTCGGTCAGGGCCGAGGAGCGCTCGTTGCCCGTCGACATGTCCATCCCGTTGTTCTTCATCACCGTGAGGCAGCTCTTGGCAGCGTTCGGGTAGACGCTGACGTCGGCCGTGTCGTACGCAGGGGTCCAGCCGATGAACAGGGAGTTCTTCAGCTCCTTGGCAGGGACATTGGACTGGACGTTGGTCAGCACTTCGTCACTCGTGAAGCCGTAGCGGGGGTAGTAGCTCTGGCTCGCTGCGTGCACGCCGAAGAAGCCGATGAGCCAGGCGTTGGTCTCCACGCCCAGCACCTGGGTCACGCCATCCGCCTGGAACCGCAGGACGGCGCTGTTGATCTGGCTCTCGGTCTGTCCCACGTCTTGGGTGGATGCCACGTAGTGGAAGGCCTCCCGGTCGACAACCTTGACGCCCCGCTTGGCCAAGCCGGCCTCGAGCACCTTCTCCGCCGCGATGTAGTGCGGCTCGTCGAAGTACAGGATCCCCACCTTGGCCGGTGTGGGCGAGGAGAACAGGCCCATGGCGGTGAACTCACTCGCTTGCAGCTCGGCGAGCTGGTCGAGGGCGATCGCATCCGGTTGCAGGACATACTTCAGCTGCGCGTAGTCCGCCCGGTTGACCCCGCTCGGGTCGTTGCCGATGACGGCGGCACCTGCCTTGATCACGCACCTGTCGAGGTCCAGGGAAAACGCGATGAAGACGACGGACACGTGATGGTCCTGCGTGAAGTCGGCGCAGGCGGCGGCGGAGTAGTCCGCCGAGTTCTGGGTCGGGTCCACCCGGTGAAAGACGGCGACGACCTTGTGCCCGTTGACCCCGCCTCGGGCGTTCAGGTTCTTGATGAGGAGGGTGTAGATGGCCTTGTCATCGGCCGTTGCGAGGCCAGCCCCGATCGCGCCGGTGAAGGTGCTGGACTGGCTCTGGTCGACGTAGGGGATCCCGACGAGGAGGGGGGCCTTGGCTGCGGCCGCCGACCCCTTGGCGCTGGGGCCGGAACCCAGCGAGCCGGACTGCACCGGGCCGCTGGAGCTGCTGCCGACGCCGGCCGGCGTCCCCGGATTGGATGATCCGCCCGACGACGTCTGAGACGAAGACGTGCCGCCTGGCAGGGACGAGGACCCGCTGGCCTGGTCTCCGCCCGTGGTGGTGGCGGTCGAACCCAAGTCCTGTCCGACGTTCTGGCCCGCGTCGACTTGGGCCGTGCGGGGCACCGTCGTGCCGCACGCCGCCGCCGCGATGAGGATCGTCGCGACCGCCAGCAGCGGCACCCGTGCCGGGGTGCGCCTCCCGAGCAGGCGGCGCGCGACGGGCGGTGTTTCGGAGTCCATGCGGACAAGTTTCACGCGGGGGAGTCCGTGGTCGCCACGGCTGTAGAGCCAGAGCTCCCTGCGCGATGTTGTCTGCATCGACAACCACCTCAGGGATCGTCGTTCAGCCTGAGGTCGGTGAACAGCCACCAGAGCTCCACAAGCGTCGCGACGTTGGTGAGGTCTGCGCCGGTGAGCTCACCGAACCTCCGGATCCGGTAGGCCACCGTGTTGCCGTGCAGGTGAAGGGCCGCGGCGGTCTCGTCTCGACGGCTGCCCGTGAGCAGGTACGTCTCGACGGTAGTGAGGAGATCCCGGCCCAGGCTGCCCGCATCGAGAACCGGGTCGAGGTACTTCCTGCGGAGGGCCTGGCCGATGCTGGGGAGCTCCTTGACGGCGACCCGCACCCCGAGGTCGTCGGTGGAGTACAGGCCTTCCAGGCCCAGGGCCATTGCCGTGCGCAGAGCGAGGTTCGCTTGACGGTGCGCTTCGGGTAGCTGGTCGAGCGTCGTCGGTCCCGCGACGCCGCCCGACAGCCCTTCCACTCTGGGTGGAAGCGCCAGGACGAGGCCGACGACGTCGTCCCCCCACAGCACGAGGGCGGCGTCGGGCGGGTGCGAAGGGCCTGCCGTGATCTGGCGCTGGACCTGCTCACTGCCTGCATCAGGCCCGCCGCGAGCCATCACGACGAAGTACGGGCGGTCGACGTCCAGCCCGAGGCGGGAGGCGTGATCACGCAGCATGTCCTCGCTCAGGCCACCGCGCATCAAGGCACGGAGGGCAAGGGCCCGCCGCTCGTGCTGCTCCTGCGACAACGCCAGCTCGACCCGACGGTGCACCGCTGCGGTGACCCGGGTGATCGTGTTGATGTACGTGTGCCGGATCGCAAAGGCCTTCAGCAGGACGTCGGCGGGCGCAGGTGGGGTCAGCCGCTGTTGTAGGAGGTCCCAGATGACGGCGTCCGAGGTGGCGATGGCCAGGAGGTACTCGTCCAGGGGAACCCCGACTCGGGCCCGCTCCTCGACCGTCAGCTCGAAGTCCCGGAGCTCTACCTGCGTCAGCTGGCGCTTGTCCCGCAGGCAGGCCACGATGGCACTCAGGTTCCGGTGCACCGTTCGTCGCAGCTCGTCATCGGTGACGTATACGTACTCCGGGACGGTGCTCCGGATCGCCTTCGCGACCTCGGCGGCCACAGCGTCCATGTCCTCGAGCAGGGCGTCAGCTGCCCGCGCGATGGGAGCCCATTCCGCCGGCAGCGACATGCGGACATCCTGCCGCACGACGCGATCGTCCGACGTGTCCTTGCAGACTTGCTCGCCATCGGGTCATCGGGGTACGGAGCGCACGCACTGGACATCCGCAGCTACGCGCTGCTGCACGGCCGTGAGGTCGGGCTTGTCAGGTGCCCACACGTGTCTCCAGCGCTGAAACAGGTGGCGGAAATCTAGTGCTGCACACAGCGCGCGAGTCCGCCCGAGCGGGGCAAGGTGTCCGTTATGCGGCTCACCTCCGTACTTCTCGCTCCGGTGCTGGCTGCCAGCCTTGCTGCCCCTGTCGCTGCTCGCGCCACTGCGCCTGGCTGCAGCCCGTCTTGGGTCGCTGCCTGGTACGGCGCTCCGGTGCAGACGGTGCCTGGGCTTCGGGACCGCACCTACCGCGCCATCGTGACCGTGCACTACTCGGGCAGGCTGATCCGGATCCGGCTCACGAACGCGCTGGGCACCCGACCTGTGCACGTCGACTCGGTCACGGTCGGTCGGGTCGCCTCGCTCGCCGCGTTGGAGCCGGGCAGCACCCGGGTCGTGCGCTTCCGCAACAAGCTGGCCGTCACAGTGCCGGCAGGTAGGGATGTTCTGAGCGACCCCATCCCGTTGCCTGTGACGGGGATGCGCAGGCTCGCGGTCAGCTTCTACTCCGCAACCGACACAGGTCCTCTCACGGCACACACCTCGGAGCCGCGTGACGCGGGGGCATCACCGAGCGACATGATCCCGGTCGGTGGGTACATGGAGAGCCACGCTTCCTTCGTCTCCCTTCCAGGTGACCACACCCGTGACGAGTCCGGCAGGTTGTTCGTGCAGCCCGATGACAGTGATGCGCTGGTCAGCGGGGTGGACGTCCTGCCTTCCACATCGACAGCAGGTGTCGTCGCTCTGGGCGATTCGATCACCGACGGCTTCGAGTCCACTCCCAATGCTGACGCGTCGTGGCCCGACGACCTCTCCCGTCGACTGCTTCAAGCCAAGCTCCCGGTATCCCTCATCAATGCTGGCATTTCAGGTGGCCAGGTCTCCCACGCCGGTGGCCGCGGCCCCATGGCTGTCGAGCGACTCAGCCGTGATGTCCTCTCCCAGAGCGGCGTGCAGAGCGTGATCGTGCTCGAAGGCATCAACGACATCGGCAACGGCGCTTCCCCTGCTCTGGTCATCTCCGGTTACCGGCGGATCATCTCGGCCGCTCATGCTGCCGGTATCCGGGTGTACGCGGGACTGCTCACGCCTTCTGGGGACCTGACGCGGCCCTTCGTCTCGCCGACCTACAGCAGCCCATCTGCCGTCGCCGTCCGGCATGCGGTCAACCGCTGGATGGCCACCTCGGGTGCCTTCGACGGCGTCATCGACTTCGAGTCGGCCGTCAAGGACGCCACGTTTCCTGAGCACTGGAAGACCGGCCTCAGTGCCGACGACCTGCACGGCAATGACGACGGTTATCAGGCGATGGCCGATGCCGTGCCTCTGGCGATGTTGAGCAGGGGAAGGGGCTGTCGGTGACGCCGTCCAGGGGCGGCCCGTCGGACCCTATGTCGTCGACCTGATCAGCGCGGCGATGTCGGCTCGTGCCTGGGTTGCTTCGGGCAGGAACGGCAGAATGGGATAGACGTGTTGCATTCCGGGGGCCTCGATGAGGTCAAGCGGAGGGCCGACCTCGCGGCAGCGGCGGACCAGTTCCCGGGCGTCGACGCTGAGCATGTCGCGTGTCCCGACGAAGAGGCTGATCGGCGGGAGCCCTCGGAGGTCCCCGAGGACCGGTGTGACGAAGGGGTGATCCAGGGGAAGCTCACCTGCGTACATCTGTCCGGCAGCTTGCAGCATCGACACGCGAAGCATGAGGTCGCCGCGCTCCAGCTCTCGCTGCCGGGGGTCGGCGGTGCGTACGTCCAGCCAGGGGGCGATCAGGATGAGCTTGTCTGGCTGCGGCGCGCCCTGGACCCGAAGCTGCTGCAGTACGGCGAGCGCCAGCCCACCCCCTGCGCTGTCGCCCATCACCACCGACGGCGACAGCCCTGCAAGGACCGCGGTCACCGCTGGGACTGTCGAACCGGCGGTGTCGACGGGCGCCAACGGGTACATCGGTACCTCGAACGCAGCCTGGGTCTCGAGGACCAGCCGCCTCAGGAACTGCCAGTGCAGACCGGCCGCCTCATAGCAGTACGAGCCTCCGTGACAGTAGAAGACCGTCTTGGTCGGTGCCGCACCGCTCGGGGTGAGGCGGACGATCGTCATGCCATGGCTCTCCCACGTGGTGATGTGGACGCTTTTGAGCTTGCCGGGTGCTGAACCGCCTGTGTGGCCGCGCTGTTGAAGCTTGTCGCGAACCCGGTCGAGGTCCCTCGGAGCGAAGTGCGACGCCGCGCGAAGGACGCCGGCCAGGACTCGCGCTTGCCAACTCATGTCTAGAGCACCTGAATCCTGCGTCAGCGAAAGGGGGAGTGGCCCGAAGGTGAAGTGAAGCAGGCGCACCCGTCGTCGAAGTCTCCCGCCGCTCCCGAAGCATCCGGGTTCATGAGTGGGCGGCGGACGAGTCCGCCTTGCCGCCTGCGCCGACCGGCTTCGTGGCCTCCGTACCTGCCGCCCGAATGGCTGCCTCGACGGTCTTGATGTCCCTGCTCGGCGCCTTGGCCATGACCGACGGCGTGGCCGCGCGCACGTAGTTCATGACCCGCACCCACGGCTGGGCGTAGACCCGAGCGCGGCGGTGCACGATGCCGTCGATCATCCGCTCGATCGCAGGCCCTGCGGGATAGGTCTTGCCGAGGACTCCGGGCAGCTTGCCGCGCATCGTTCCGAGACCGGGGGTGGCATCGGCGCCGCGGACCATGTCGGTGTCGGTCCACGTGAGGTAGCAGACGCCGACCTTCACGCCGTGGTGCTTGAGCTCCCCGCGGATCGACAGGGCGAAGGCCTCGACCCCCGACTTGGACGCGCAGTACGAGCTCATCATCGCGATGGGAGCGAGGGCCGCCATGGACGCCACCTGCAGGACGTATCCCTTGGTCTCCACGACCTGCGGCAGGAAGGCGCGCACCGTGCGGACGCTGCCCAGCAGGTTGACCTCGATGACCCGGTCATAGGACTCAGGGTCGGACAGGAGCAGGGGGCCACCGACGGCGATGCCCGCGTTGGCGACGACCGCGTACGCCGGACCCA
>JAODNB010000207.1 GCA_025464795.1 Frankiales bacterium | reverse complement strand
CCCCGACAACGACCTTGTTCGCGGGGTAAGGGTGCTCGGGGGCGAGTCGGTCGTCGACGCTGACGACATCGGGACCGCCGGGCGCCTCCGGACCCGAAGCGCCGGCACGGAACTCCGCCGAGCGTTGTGCGTACGGCATGGAAAGGCCTTTCGGACGTCTGTGCAAAGTGAGGTCAGCGGAGGGCTACGCGTTGAAGGGCGGCGTTGAAGGCGGCTGGCTCCTCGAGCATCGGGACGTGACCGCTGCGCTCGAAGACGAGAAGCTCCCCGTGGGGTGCTGCCTCCGCCATCCACTGCGACGACTCGCAGGGCCAGACGGGGCTGTGCCGGCCGGCCATGGCGGTGACGGGAACGGTGATCCGCGGGAGCACGTCGCGCCAGTCGGCATAGGTGTGGTCACGCAGCAACGGGCGGGTGTCCCGGATGGAGAAGTCCGGCCCGTCGAGCGTGGCTGCGAGCAGTTCCGGGTCGGGCACCGTGTGGAACGCCTGTACGTCCTGCGGGAAGGCCCTGACCCAGGCATCGGCGTTGTCCCACGTCAAGCCGTAGTAGCCAAGCGTCCAGTTGTCCTCGTTCACCATCTTCGGGGTCTGGTCGACGAGGACCAGTCCGCGAAGTCGATCGCACCCGAAGGCATCGACGTAAGCGAGCGCCACGTTCGCCCCCATGGAGCTGCCGACCAGGAGGACGTCGTCGAGCTCGAGGGCGTCGAGGACGTCCCTGACATCTGCCGCGTGCCGGCTCATCCGTTGGCCGTGGGCGGGGCGGTCCGAACGGCCGTGATGGCGGCGATCGACTGCAACAACGCGGAACGTGTCGCGAAGGGCCTCGATCTGCAGGTGCCAGCTCCTCGCCGCGGCACCGTAACCCGGGAGGAGAACGACAGCTGGCCCGGTGCCCTCATCGAGGACATGCAGCCGCACGCCGTCGTCGGTGGTGATCAAGGTGTTCGTACCTTTCGCAGTGGCGGGGGCGACGCGGCTTCTGCGCGCATCGCGTCGATGAGCGCGTTGAGCCCCACCTCGAAGTCGCGATCTCCGGTGCGGGCGCTGCGGGCCGCTGCTGTGGTGACGCGTGGGAAGCGCGACTCCACCTGCCTGGTGTCGGGACCGTCCACGAGGTCGGGCTCCGTCTGGAGGAAGCCGTTGGTGAAGGCCGCGAGCAGTCGCATCCAGCGTGCTGCGCCGGCCGCTCCAAGGTGCTGGCTGAGGACTGCCAGGGTCTGGTCGACCACCTCCCAGGGCTCGCTGCTCTCCAGCGGGTGGCTGAGCATCACCGCAAGCACCCATGGCTGCGCCCGGATCACCTGTCGGTGCTCACGAAAGGTGCCTCGCACCTGCTCCCACCATTCGCCGTCACCGAGCGGGCGGGTGTCGTGGAAGACCTGGCCGACGGCTGCTCCCAGCAGGTCGTCCTTGTTGCGCACGTGCTTGTAGAGCGCCATGGTGTCGACGCCGAGCTCCGTCGCCAGCTGCCGGACGCTGAAGCCGCCCACTCCGCGCTGCTGGAGCATCTCGACGGCCGCGGCGACGACCGTGTGCCTCGTCAGACCGGCGTGGTAGGTGCCGCGAACGGCTTTCACAGGACTGCCATGGGTGAACCTCTTCGTGTTGCGCTCGTGGTGCACAGTGTCTACGCCGCAGACACTGTGTTGGCAAGGTCCCTTGCCTGCACAGGCAAGGGGTATGGAGTCGGGCCCCACACGCGCCCCGTCGCGATGTGCAGAATGTCCGTTGTCTCCTCGCGGCCGCGGGACGACAGTTGCGTCCATGTTCGCCAAGAAGTGCCGTCGCGTGCCCTCGTTGTTGTCCGCGGGCAGCCTGCTCGTCGTGCTCGCCGCATGCGGGACCACGGTTCCCTCGGGGCAGCAGACGAGGCTTGGTCAGGCAGCGGGGTCGGGGACGTCTGATGGGCTCACTGGCACCGCCCCGACGGGATCCGCTGGTTCGCAGGACCTCAGCACCCTGAGTGGCGCTGGCGACGCGGCGGGTGGCGCCACTGCTGGGACGGGCTCAGCTTCTGGTTCAGCGGGTGGTTCGCCAGCGGGTTCGCAAGGGACCGGCTCGGGCGCTGGGGCCAGTTCCACGAGCGGTCAGGGGACGGCGGCGGGCCCGGTCCAGGCGGGCAGCCACCGGCCCCTGTCGGTGGCGATCCTCTACCTCAACGGGGGCAACGCGGCCATCAGCTCTGCCTTCCCCGGCAGCTCCGTGTCCTTCGGAGACGGGAAGAAGGAGGCGCAGGCAGTCGTCGACGACCTGAACGCCAAGGGCGGGATCCGGGGCCGGAAGCTGCAGCCGCACTTCGTGCCCGTGAACGCGCAGGACAGCAACGACGTGGGCCTGCAGAAGGCGTGTCAGGGAGCCGTCCAGGACTACCACCCGATCGTCATCTTCTCCATGTTCAACCTGGCCGAGGGGCTGTCCGTCTGCGCCAAGAAGTACGGCGTGCTGCTGCTCGACGTCGCCTTGGGCGCCGGTGATGACCAGCTCTACACGGACGCCCCGGACATCGCCTTCTCGCCCACCCAGATCACCCGCAACCGCGAGCAGACGCTTGTCCTGGGTCTCGCCCACGCGGCAGGGCAGCTGAAGTCGGGCAAGACCGTGGGCATCCTCGTGCAAGGCGATGATCCCCTCTACGACCGGGTCTCCAAGCGCACCATCGAGCCGCTGCTGAAGTCCTACGGGGTGACGCCGCTCGTCCAGACGATCTCGAGCGGTGCAGACACCAACGGCATCAACGCAGCGATCCTGAAGTTCTCCAGCAGCAACGTGGACACCGTGGTCTTCAGCCTCGGCAACGGTGGTATCCCGGAAGTGCTCTTCATGCAGTCGGCCGAGCAGCAGCAGTACCGGCCCGCGTACCTGATGGGGGACTCGACAGACACCAACTTCGTCGGCGGGTCGGCGCCCCCCAACCAGATCAAGCGCATCTCCGGGGCCGGCACCTACCCGCTGGCGAACGTGCGCTCCGACCAGTACCCCTCCTCGGTCGGAGAGAAGGCCTGCCTCGCCCTGATGAACAAGGCGATCGGCGGCTACAACGACCGCTACACCAGCCTGACCGCGACCCTGTACTGCGAACTGGGGAAGGTGTTCGCCTTCGTCGGGAACACCGTCACGGGTTCCCTCACCCCCGCCAGCTGGGCGGCGGCGTACCACCGGCTGGGTACGCAGTACCAGCCCGTCACCACGTTCGGAACCGATTTCGTCCCGCGCCGCACCGACGGGGCCAGGGGATACCGCACACTCGCGTACGGGGCATCGTGCTCCTGCATCACCTACACGTCGCCGGTGCGCAAGCTCTCCTGAGCGCGGTGAGCCGCAGCGGCGACTCAGCGCTCAAGCCGTCGAGGCCAGGCAGAAGGCTGACGTGCGATCTTCCAGCAGCTCGCGGTCGAAGTCGAGGGTGGCGACGTGGTAGCTGCGCTCGAGCACGAGGCGCTCGAGGGGCCCCGAGACTCCCGCTGCCACAGCCTCACCGGCAGCAGCAGGTACGACGTGGTCCTCGCGACTGGTCATGAGGAGCACGGGGCTGGTCACCTTCGAGAGGGCTGCCTCGAGGTCCTTCAGCCCTGCGTTGAGGGACAGCACGGCGCTCAACGGAACGAGCTCGTACGCGACCTCCTTCGAGCTCGGGTCAGCGATGTCGCTCCCGACGCCCGGGATGAACTCGGTGCCGCCCTGCATGAGCATGGTGAGCTGGTCTGAGATCTCGTCGTCCATGGCGACAGCCGCAGGGTTGATCAGCACGAGCGCCTTCAGCTCCGGGTGCCGGGTGCCCAGCCAGAGGGAGAGCGCGCCGCCCATGGACAGTCCGACGACCACGACCGCGTCGCACCGCTGCTGAAGCGACAGCAAGGCAGCTTCCGCTGCCTCGCACCAGTCGCTCCAGGCGGTCGCCTTGAGATCGTCCGGCGATGTGCCGTGGCCCGGCAGTAGCGGGAGGTCGACGTTGAAGCCGTCCTGGGCCAGGCGCTCAGCCACCCCGCGCATGGACTGGGGCGTACCGGTGAAGCCGTGCAGGACCAGGGCACCGGTCGTGCCGGAACCCCCGGTCCACGGCTCTGCTCCTTCGAGAACTGCTGATGCCATCAGTGGGATCCCTGGGTCAGCTCAGGACGAAGTTCCCGAGAATCGGGCTGAGTCTATATCTTCTCTAACGGATTGGTCACCTGGGGCAGGCAGAGCTAGGGAAGCAGGTCCCGCAGTCGCTGCGGGCTGAGCTCGCCCTCCGGGTAGAACACCTCGCACCAGTCCCGCATCTTGCGCCAGCCCGCTCCTTCGCTGGTGGCCAGGGCTGGTGCGGCACGGAACAGCTGGTGCTCCCAGATCGTCAGGTCCTCGGGCAGGGCCTCCTTCGCCTGAGCGATGCGCTCGAGGTGGGCGCCCGTCTGGGCGTCGGTCGGCAGCTCCTGGGGCCAGTACGTCCCGAAGACCTCCGTCGTGCCGTCGTCCTCCACCGGTGTCGCGGCGATCAGCACCATCATCACGCGCTCCGCGTCGGTCAGGGCGTTGTAGCCCATGCCCATGCCGCGGAAGCTCAGGTGCAGGGTCCCGAGGTCGTCCTCCGGGCGGTCGACTGCGTCCTTCCAGCGACCGCCGAAGCCGACCTTGCTGTGCCAGGAGGTCGCGGTGACGTCCTCCTGCAGGACGCAGGGGATGGTCGGAGTGTGGTGGACGAACGCGAAGTGGGCCGGGTCCACCGCGTTCTCGACGACCATCTGCGGGTGCACGCGACTCGGCGTGAAACGGCTCTGGGAGCCGGTTCCGGCTGGGTGGAAGGAGAGCCCGTCGAGGTGCGGGGCGATGTCTGTGAGAGAGCCGTGCGGCTCGAAGAACGGCGGCTTCCCGTCCCTGTCGTGCCACAGGGAGAGCACCCCGTTCCACTCGTGGACGGGCCAGGTCCGCATGAGCACCTTGCTCGGTCGGTCCTGGTAGGGGATCCGCACGTTGTTGCCCTGGTCGTCCCACACCCAGCCGTGGAAGGGGCACTGCAGGCCGCCGTCGACGACGCAGCCGCCGTGACCCAAGTGGGCACCGAGGTGCCGGCAGTGCGCGTCCATCACGTGAGCTGCGCCGTCGTGGTCCCGGTAGGCCACCAAGTCGGTCCCGAAGTACCGCAGGGGCTTGACGTCACCAGGAGCGAGGTCGGTGCTCCACCCGATCTGGAACCAACCGGTGGGCTTGTTGCTCAACGAGGTCATAGAACCACGTTCTATGACCAGGCTCCTGCCGTCAAGACCACGCGTCCTGGATGGCCTGGCACGGGACGACGAACGCGATGTTGCGCATCGTGTAGCGCAGCACCTGCTCGGCGTACTCCGGCGGGTCGCTGGCCACCCCGTCGCTGGGGACGACGACGGTGTAGCCGGCGTTCATGGCCTCGATCGCGGTGCCGAGCACGGCGATGTTCAGGGACACCCCCGTCAGCACGACCGTCGTGACCCCTGTGTTGCGGAGGTAGGGGTCCAGGCCGGTGGCGTAGAAGCCGGTGAGCCCCTGCTCGCGTCGGAAGACCACGTCCTCCGGCTGCGGTGCGATCTGAGGCATCACCGGGCCGTGGCCACCGCCGCCCGTGGTCCCCTCGGGCATGCGGAGGTGGACCATCGTGTTCGTCGCCAGCCCGAAGCCGTCAGGTCGTCGCTCGTCGGTGCAGTAGTAGAGGCGGACGCCCTTGGCGCGCGCGGCTGCGTACAGGCTTGAGAGGTTGTCGAGCAGGTGCACCTGCTGGGCCGCTCGCGCCAGTCCCGGGAGCACGGAGTCCTCGCCCAGCAGTCGCTCCTGGCACTCCATGTTGACGATCGCTGTGCGAGCGGGATCCAGGTGAGGCGTCACGTCCAGAGGCATGGGCGGGACTGTACGGTCCGTGCGTGGAGCTACGCGGAGGACCTGAGTTCGGCGACCTGACAAGCGCTTTGCGGCTCGTGCAGGACAGGACGACCGGGACGCAGGCCCCGCCTGACGTCCTCGCCGCGGCAGCGGTGAAGCTGCGGGAGGCCGCAGCCATCCTCGACGGGCACGAGGCCGAGGACGGCGAGCAGTTCGCCGGCTACCGGCTCGACCTTCCGGGCCGTGGCCACCCGCTGCTGACTCCTGTGCTCTACGGGCCCTTCGAGGAGGATGCGATCACCGGCACGGTGACCTTGACCCGCACGCACCTCAGTGGTGGCGGCAGGGCGCACGCCGGGGCCGTGGCGCTGCTGTTCGGTGAGGTACTCGGAGTGCTGTCGGTGATGGGCGACCGGTCACCTGCGCGCAACGCGGCCCTGCACGTCAACTACCGCAAGGGAACGCCCACCGGCACCGAGCTCCAGGTCACGGCGCGCGTGACCGGGGTCGAGGGCCGCAAGATCCACGTCGAGGGCGAGCTCCGAGACGGCGACACCCTGGTCGCGGACGCGCAGGGCCTCTACCTCAAGGTGACTTAGAAGTCCCCCCGGAAACTGGTGCCCGTCACGTGCCAGCACTGGCAGCTGCTCGCCCATCGCCCCGTTCGCCAGGTGGCACCAGCCGTGGGGATCCGCGGATCGAGCAGGTTGACGGTTGCGGCGGGGTAGGACACCTCGATGCTCCCCGCGCGTTGCAGCCCGGAGGGCAGCTGGGTCCGCACCAGGTCGGGAGCAGCGTTGCCCGCAGCCTGGAACAGCAGCGCGTTGACGCAGGCGATCCCGAAGAACTGCCCGTTGTCGCTGCCCTGCGGCGTGGAGAGCCCGGCCTTGGTCATCAGCTGGGCGCACCTGGCAGTGGCGGCGCTGAAGCGGTAGCCGGGCGTCGTGCGAGCCCCTGTCTGGATCGTCGTGACGAGCAGGGCGTTGTCGAAGCTCTTGCCCGGCTTGGTCGTGCCGCTCTGGATCGCGGTGGCGGCGCCGTCCTCCATCATGGCGAACTCGGGGTCGTAGTTCTGCTGGCTCGCTGCACCTGAGAACCCGGTCACCGCGCCGTAGCTGACGTTGACGACATGGGTGACGCCTGCCGCCTTGAACTGCAGCACGGCGGACTGGTCCTGGTCGGGCGTCTCGACTGGAGCACCCGTGCAGCCGAAGTTGTAGGTCTTGATCTTGCTGTCGGGGATGCCGACGGCGTGCAGCTCCTTGATGATGGCAGTGTTCTCGTCGGGGTAGCAGGAGCCCTCGAGGACGCCGACCTTCTTCATGCCCTTGAAGAAGCCCAAGCCGTTGGCGCCGTTGATGTAGTGGTGGATCAGCTTGTCGTAGTCGGCCTGCCAGCTGAGGATGTACGGCGCGTACTTCTTGACGTCGGGGGTGTGCGGCGGGGTGTACCAGACGTTGGGGATGTGGTTCTTCGCGATGCACGTCTGCTCGGTGCTGCTGAAGAGGTTGTTGAAGACGGCGAAGACCTTGTCCTGCGCCATCTGCAGACAGCTCTTGTGCTCGGCGCTGGAGTCCAGCGGGTTGTCGCTGTAGTACTTCAGCACCACCTTCCGGCAGCGAACACCACCTCGGGCGTTGAGGTCGTTGAATGCTGCGTTGTAGGCCTTCTCCTGGTCGGCCGCCGACGGCAGGCTGATCGTCGAGCTGGCAGCGCCAAGGTCGACCACGACGATGCCGACGGTGATCGTGGTCGCCGTGATGCCCTGGTCTGTGGCGCCGGTCCTGCCGCAGCTGCTGTTCCCGCCCGGGACGGTGCCGAACGCCCCCGGGGCCGAAGACGTGCCAGGCGCCGTCGTGGTGCCCTTGCCCGACTGCCGACCAGGCCCGGTCGGGTTGCCGAGAGAGCTGCCGGGCTGACCCGGCAGCGAGCCCGGCGTCCTGGGAACCCTCACCACGGCAGGAGCCTGGGTCGCTCCCGCGCCGGGCGTCGCTGCGGCGTCCGTGCTGGCGAGGCTCTGGCTCGTCGCTCCTGTGCCCCCGTCCGGCACGGTCGCCCAGGCGAGAAGGGCGAGCACCGGCACGAGCACTGCGAACAGGCCGATGCGCTCGGTCCGAGGCCCGCTGCGCAGCCACATGCGGAACGCGAGAAAGGGGGTCACGACTCACCTGTCAGCTGGAGTTTGTCTGCTTCTGCCAATCTGCGGGTGTAACGCGTCCGTGTCAAGGGAGGTGGCTAGCGGGGACCCCGGAACAGCGACTCCTGCGCGACGCTGGCGAGCAACGTGCCGGTCTGGTCGTAGATGGAGCCGGTGTACCAGCCACGTCCGCCCGAGGTGCTCTGCGGGACCAGGTCCATCAGCACCCAGTCGTCGAGCCGCGCCGGCCGGTGGAACCACACGGCGTGGTCGAGGCTCGGACCCGCTTGCTGCCCGGCCTGGGGAAGCCCTGCCAACCCACTGCTGATGTCGGAGAGGTAGGTCAGGACGCAGGCGTGGATGAGCGGGTCATCAGGCGCTGTGACCGTCAGGCGCGACCAGAAGCGGGTGGGCCAAGGGGTGTCAGCCACGGGCTGCGGGGCTTGGCGCGACTCGATGGAGAACAGCCGCGGCAGCAGGACGACGGGCAGGGCGGCGGGGTCACCCGCCTCGGGCAGGGGGTGCGACTGCACCTCGGGTCCTGGTTCCACGGTGTGGAACGAGCAGGACATGTTGAACAGGACCTCGCCGTCCTGGACCGCGACGACGCGGCGGCCGGAGAACGATCGACCGTCCCGGTCGCGGTCCACGCGGAAGATCGTGGGGCGCTCGGCGTCGCCGCTGCGCAGGAAGTAGCCGTGCAAGGAGTGCGGTGCGCGCCCCTCGGGCACGGTCAGGCCTGCAGCCCTGAGGGCCTGCGCCGCGACCTGCCCTCCGTACAGGGCAAAGGGGTCCCGGAAGGTCCTGGTCGCCCGGTAGAGGTCGCGGTCGATCTCCTCCAGCTCCAGCAGCTCGAGCAGCTCCGGCAGGTCAGCGGTCGGGTCGACGTCCACAAGAGCGAACGTAGTCGGTTGCTGCTCAGAGCTTGGGCGGGGCCTGGCAGTGCGGTCTCGAGCCACTCGGGTTGACGAACTTGTTGCCGCTGATGGTCATCCCGATGAAGCAGAACACGGGCGTCGCCGGCTTGCCCTTCGTGAAGCTCAGCGGTCCCGTGAGGCCGCCGAGGTCGTCACCGTGGATCGCCCAGAGACCCCGGAGGACGTCGGCGCTCGTGACGGCCTTGCTCGTCAGCCGGGCGTTCTCGAGCGCCTTCTGGAACAGCTTGGCCCCGACCCAGCCGACCGAGTGCTCCAGGTTGATCCCCGCGTCGGGCTGGTAGCGGTCCATGGCCGCGCGGAACTCCTGGATGGCAGGGGTGTCGGCGACAAACGGGGAGAAGGCCATCCACCCGATGTAGACGCCCTGCCAGATGGCTTCCTTCTCCATGCCAGGACCGACCGCAGGAGTGATGAACTTCGGCGTGTAGCCCTGCTGCCGGCACGAGTTGACGACCCGCCGGACCGAGTTGAAGTCCATGCCGACCGACAGCAGCTCGGCGCCGGCGTTGCGCGCAGAGATGCACTGCGCAGTGAAGTCGGGCTGCGTCACGGAGGTCTGCGTCTTGTAGACCGGGTTCAGCCCGACGCGGCCCATCTCCTTCTCGAAGTTGTCATAGGCCGTCTGGCAGATCGAGGCCTCGACACAGGTGATGAGGGCGATCTTCTTCTTGTTCTCCTTCTTGGCCAGGCTCGCGAAGCCGAAGCTGATGGCAGTCGTGTAGTAGTTGGCTGCCGTGACGGCGGGGAAGATCATCTTGCTCTTGTAGCCGAAGGAGTTCGAGCCGTCGTCGCCGACGGTGGGCACGCCCTTGCTCTCCAGGTAGGACACCGCCTGCGCGCTCTGCGTGGACGTCTCGGCACTGCCGACGAGGGCCACCGCGTGGTACTGCTCCACCATCTGCTTGACGAGCTGCAGGTGGCGGTTGGTGTCCCCGCCGTCGTCGACCACGATCAGCTTGACCTGGTGCCCCGCAACGCCCCCGCGGCTGTTGACCATGCCGACCCAGGCCTGCGCTGCTTCGGTCACGCCCTTGGTCGCCTCGCCGGTGGCCCCGGTGAGCGTGCCCACGGCGGCGATGACCAGCGGCGGTCCTGCCGCGGTCGCCCCTGTGGTGGAGCTCGACGCGGCGGACCCGGTGGAGGAGCCGCCCGCTGCCGACCCGGTCGTGCCGTTCGAGATCGCCCCCGTGGTGGTGCCTGTGGTCGAGCCGCCCGTCGTCGTCGACGGCGCGCCGGTGGTTCCCGTTGCTCCGGTGGTGACGCCGGGCTGGCCCCCCGTCGTGAGGGGCGCAGAGCTGCCCTGCTGCACCGACTGCAGGCCGGCACCCCGCTCGATCTCGCTGCGCTTCAGCGACGTCCCGCAGCCGGCCAGCAGCAGGCTGAGGGCGGCGGCGACTGCACAGGCGCTCCTGCGTCGTGTCGGGTGCATCGTGGTTCCTCCGGGATGTGTCATGCCGTGACCTGCTCTGCGGAGCCGAGGTACTGGGCGAAGATGTCGGTGCCGGCGAGCTCGTCGGGCTCGCCCAGGAAGACCAGCCGCCCGCGCGACAGGATCGCGACGTAGTCCGAGATGGCGAGCGCCTTGCTGACGTACTGCTCGACGAGCAGCAAGGAGACGCCTTCCTCGGCCAACCGCGTCAGAAAAGCGAAGATCTCGTCGACCACCTTGGGAGCCAGCCCCATCGAGACCTCGTCGAGCAGGACGACGCGCGGCTGCTGGACGTAGGCCCGGGCCAGCGCCAGCATCTGCTGCTCGCCGCCCGACATCGTTCCTGCGGTCTGGGCCAGCTTCTGGCCGAGCCGTGGGAAGGCGCTGACAGCGCGCTCGACGGCAACGGCCGAGTCGGTCCGGTAGGACTGCAGCACGAGGTTCTCCCGCACGGTCAGGCTCGGGAAGACGCCGCGCCCCTCGGGGACGTGGCAGATCCCTGCCTTGGCGAACCTGTAGGGCTGCGCGCCGCTGAGGTCGACGCCGTCGACGAGGAGGCGTCCGGACGCCGGCTTCAGCACGCCGCTGGCGGCGCGCAGGGTCGTCGTCTTGCCTGCTCCGTTGGCCCCCAGCAGCGCGAGGGTCCGACCCTCGGGAACCGTGAGGGACAGGTCCTTCAACACGACTGACTCGCCGTAGGCGACTGTGATCCCTTGCAGCTCAAGCACTCTCGCTCACCTCCTCGCCGAGGTAGGCCGCCCGGACGACAGGGCTGGCCTGCACCTCGGCGGGCGTGCCCTCGAAGACGTGCACCCCGAAGTCGAGGACGTGGAGGTAGTCGCAGACTGACAGGACGAGATCCATGTCGTGCTCCACGAGCAGGATCGACCGGCCGCCCGTGACGACGCTGCGCAGGATCTGCCCGAAGCGTGTGGTCTCCTCGTGGTCCAGGCCGCTCGACGGCTCGTCGAGGAGCAGCACCGGGAACCCGCCGGCCAGGGCCCTGGCCAGCTCGACGAGCCGTCGTTGACCTGTCGACAGCTCACCGGCTCTGCGGCCGGCGAGGTCGGTGATGTCGCAGGTGTGCAGGCTCTCCTCGACAGCCTCCGCCACGCGGACGGCTTCCTTGCGGTTGCCGGTGAGACAGCGCAGCCAGGACTGACCTGCGAGTCCGCTCTCGAGACCGAGACCGACGTTCTCGTCGACGGTCATCGAGTCGAACAGCTCGAGGCGCTGGAAGGTGCGACCGAGCCCCTTGCGGGCACGGGCGGCTGGGCCCAGGTCGCTCACGTCCTCACCCAGCAGCGTGACCCGGCCCGACGCCGGTCGCAGCAGTCCGCTGCAGGCGTTGAAGGTGGTGGTCTTGCCGGCTCCGTTGGGCCCGATGAGAGCGGTGATCTGGCCCTCGGCGGCACTCAGGCTCAGCGCGTCGACGGCCACCACGCTGCCGAAGCGCACGGTGACCTGCTCGAGCTCGAGGGCGGTCACGGCTGCACCAGCCGAGCCCGTGTTGGGGAGCTGGTGCGGCGGTCGGCGAGCCGCTGCCGTGCCCCGACGGAGAGCCGAAGCGACAGCGACCTGTCGGACACGAGCGCCGCCACGATGGCGGAGGCACCGAACACGATGGTGAACCACTCGCCCCGGATGCTCGTGAGGTAGCTGGGGACGACGCTCAACGCGACTCCGGCCGCCAGGGCGGGCACGACGCCGACCTTGGTCCCGTACAGGGCAAGCACGGCGAGGAGCGTCAGCGAGCTGAAGTAGGAGTAGGCCGCGGAGCTGGCCGTCCCGGAGAGGGCACCCGACAGCCCCCCAGCTGCGCCGGCGAGGAACGCGGACACCCCGTAGACCAGCAGCCGGATCCTGTTGACCGGGGCGCCGTGGGTGGCGAGCGCGAGCGGTGAGTCTGCGAGCGCCTGGAGGAGGCGGCCGAGCCGCAGCCGCAGCACGCCATAGACCACGCCGCTGGCGAGCAGGAACGCGACGAGGGTGACGTAGTAGAACGAGGTGTCGGAGGAGGGGTCGATGCCGAGCCACGAGGCCCTGGGCCGGGGCACGGCGATCTGACCGAGCTGCCCGAACATGAAGGGTCGGTTGTAGAACAGGTACTGCAGCAGGACGCCGAAGCCGAGAGTGGCCAGGGCGAGGTAGATCCCGGACAGGCGCATGGCGGGGACGGCGATGACGAGGCCGAGCGGCACCACGACCAGGCCGGCGACGAGCACCGCCAGGACCCACGGAACGCCGGCGCCGAGCAGGTGCCCGGTCGTCGTGGCCCCGACGGCGACGAAGCCGGCGTGGCACAGCGAGACCTGACCAGAGGTCCACACCAGCAGGCCGAGCGACAGGAAGATCGTGGCCGACACCAGGCCGCTGGCGAACGACTGGATGCGCACGCCGACGAGCGACGGCAGCACGACGGCCACGACCAGGGCGGCGAGCATCGCGCTGCGACGCGTCGCTGGTGACAGGGGCGTCCGGCTGGGCGCGACAGCGCGACGCAGCCTGCCGGCGTCCGCGATGACAGCCGGCTTCGACAGCAGCAGCACGACGAACAGCACGACGAACGGCAGCGCGGGCTGCGCCAGCGCCAGCCAGGTGATGTCGCCTGAGAAGCGCACGAGCAGGTTCTCTCCGACGCCGATCAGCAGACCGCCGGCGAACGTCAGGGGCAGGCTCGTGAAGCGGCCGATCGCCGCCGCGCCGAACGACTGCACCACAAGCAGCGTCAGCTGGATGGTGTCCAAGCCGGTCAGGGGGGCCAGCAGGATGCCGCTCGCGACCGCCAGCGTGCTGCCGATGATCCAGGCGGAGCGACGCACGTTCACGGGGCTCACACCGGTCAGGCCCATCAACGTGGGGTCGTCGACGACACCGCGCATGGCCACGCCGACCTTGGTGACGCGGAAGAGCAGGAAGAGCGCGCCGGCCACGACGACCGACAGGACGAGGGTGATCAGCTGCGCCGCGGACACGCGCACACCGAGGAGCGTCACGGTGTCCTGGGGCAGGAACGGCGGGAAGTCGAGGCTGCTCGCGCCGTAGTGCAGGGACGTGATGCCAGCGACGAGCAGCACTACGCCCACGGTCGCGACGACCTTCATGGCCAGTCGCACGGGGGCCAGCCCCGCCGCCAGTCGCTCCTGGACGACGCCGAGCAGCGGGCCGAGCACCAGGAGGCACACGGCCGCCGCCACGGGCCACGGCCAGTGGTGGATCGTGCGCAGGTCGTAGAAGACGTACGCCCCGACGGCGGCGACAGCGCCGTGGCCGAAGTTGAAGATCCCGCTGGTCTTGTAGGTCACGACCAGTCCGAGCGCGGCGAGCCCGAAGACGGACCCTTGCGCGATGCCCGCGACGATGAAGGGGAGCAGGCTGTTCACGCGGCCGCCCGGCACATGGCGCAGGGCTCGAGGCCGCGGTCGACGGCGTCAGCAGCGGACAACGGCTCGGTGCTGCGCCCGGCGACCATCGGGCACGCGGGCAGGTGGAACAGCGTCATGGAGGCACCGGTCACCACCTGTGTGGGCAGGTCAGGTGCGAGCGAGAGCAGGACGCGCGTGGTGGCACCGTCGAGTGCCCGCGACCGCTGACCCACGAGTCGGCGACCCGCCACGAGCCAGCCGACGTGCACGCCGAGCCCGACGAGCAGCGCGGCACCCGCGACGTCCACCCACCGCATCTGCTGCTGCGGGGTGGCGAGCTGCGAGGCCTGCCGCCAGGCGACAGCCAGCGCGAGCAGGACGACGAGGTCGCAGCCGGCCAGGGCGAGCAGGGCGTTCCTCGCCCAGGGCCCGGTGAAGCGGGTCAAGGCTGTGCTTCGTCCGCGAGCGACGCCTCGATCCGCTCCAGCCGGGAGTCGATCCGGTCGAGCTTGTGCCACTCGTCGCGCAGGTCAGCCGACAACCACAGGGTCGCGCCGATGCCGAGCACGGCCAGGCCACCGATGCCGGCGCTGATCATGTACGGCAGCTGCTCGGCCGGGAAGGGGGTGTCGCTGACGAGCTTCCAGCCGACGAGCAGCATCACGAGACCAGCGACGAGGAGCGCCAGCGACAGGCCGCGGTCCCAGAGCGCCGTGAGTGAGGGGACGGGCCGCACGTGGGTCTCAGAGGTGGTGGTGGTCATGGACGGCGAACCCCCAGGAAGGAGAAGAGCGAGGCGAGGACGAGGGCGAGCAGGCCGCCGGCCGACAGGACGAGGAAGAAGCTGCGAGGCCAGCCGTTGACCTCGGCGCGTGCCAGGACCAGGGGCGGGCTGGTCGCTGAGCTGACCGGAGGCGCGACGGTAGCGGTGACCGGCGGCGGGACCACGGCGGTGGAGGGCTGGACCGGCGCGACGCCGGGCAGGTCGGGTGACGTCGGGGCTGCTGACGGGACGTCGACGGGCGGCGGCGGCAGGGCGGGCGGCGGGACGAAGGCGTCCTCAGTGACGGTCTGCGTCACCCGTGCGGACGCCTGACCCAGCACGTAGGTCGTGTGCTGGCCCTTGGGGTCGCCGACGGTGATCTGCAGCCCAGCGCTGACCGCGCCGGTGGGGGTCGTCGTCGGCTCGAGGTACCGCACTGAGATCCCGGCGCCGTCGAGCACCGACGTCACCGGACTGGCGTCAGGCAGCGGCGTGGTCGTGCCTGCGATCGTCAGGCCACCGGGCCCGATGCCGAACGAGGTGCCCCCGGCCGACAGGCCCTCGACGTCGAAGGTGGAGGAGGGCTTGGCGGGGCCGGAAGCACCCAGCGTGACGGTCGCGATGGCCCGGACCCGGCCGACAGACAGAGGGCCGGTCGCCAGGCTGCGGTCATCGGAGGCGGCCGTGGCGGTCACCCGGTCGCCGGTGAGCTCCACGCGTGCCTGCGCGGACAGCAGGGCGGCGTTGGGCTCTGCCGACCCGGAGGAGGCGGCGGCGTCGCTGCCGTCCTGCCGGCTGTGCGCCGCCAAGGAGTACGGGCCGGTGCTCTGCTTCGCCTCAGGCGTGACCGGGTAGCTGCTGGTGACGGCAGCCGGGTAGCTCACGGCGCTGGTGCCGGCCGTCGAAGGCGCACCGAGGACCGTCGCGCCAGGATCGGGGTAGGCGGCGAAACCGGTGCTGCTGCCGACTGACGTCAGGCGAGCCTGCGCCGTGGGACCGCCGGTGTCCACCACCGTGTCGGTGAGGGGTGCGCCAGGTGACACGACCTGCTCCCGGACGCCGTCGGCGGCAGCCACGGCCTGGAAGCTCCGGCTCCCCGCGGCGCGCACGGGCATCGACAGCGAGAGCACGAGCAGCGTGGTGCAGCCGACGGTGGCCGTCAGCCCGGTCACACCTCGGCGGGTCACCTGCATCGGGCTCCTCCTCTCGGGCCGTGCCAGCCCGGGTCAGCGGCCGCGATGAAGTTACTGGCGAGTTTCTGAAGGAGTTGTCGGGTCCGTTGTCGAAACCCTTTCCACAGCTTTGGTGGAACCGTGTTCTACAGCACGTTCCGACAACCCGGCAAGGGGGCTTGACGTGACGGCACGACGCACCTGGCGCGGCGCTCTGGCTTTTCTCGTTCTGACCGTCGGCGTCATCGCCACGTCACCCGCGAAGGCCGCCGGCCCCGCCACGACGGAGCGCTGCGACATCGGGATCATCATGCGCGACGGCACGCGGCTGTCCGCGAACCTGAGCCTGCCCACCCGTCCTGGCCACTACCCGACGCTCCTCACGACGACGCCCTACGGCAAGGACGCAGGTCCCGGGGCCGAGGGCGCACCGACCGGTCCGCCCTCCCTGCCGGGTCAGTGCCCGGAGGCGGGCAGCGCCGACACGGTGGGCGCCGCGGCACACGGCTACGCCGTGCTGTCGGTGGACTGGCGCGGTACCGGCAAGAGCGCCGCCGGCCAGTGGTACACCCGGCAGTGGTTGACCGACTCCGCCGACATCCTGGACTGGGTGCAGGCTCAGCCGTGGTCCAACGACCGGGTGGGCGTGACGGGCTGCTCGAACCTGGGCGGGTCCACGATCGTGCTCGCCACCGCCGACCAGGTCCGGATGCGCGAGGGCAAGCCCCGGGCCGTCTACGCAGCCTGGGCGGACAGCTTCTTCCCGGACGTGTACCGCGCCTCCGTCGGGCAGGGCGGCGCCAGCATCACTCCTGCCACGCTGGCGATCGTGGGGCTGATCGACGGCTCGTACGCCTACCGGCAGGGCAACGTGAGCGGCCTGCAGGCCTACCAGCCCGTGGTGGCGAAGCAAGCGGAGATCAACGCCGGGACGTCCTCCTACGACCAGTACTGGCAGGCCGTCGACACGACGGCCGCCGCGAAGACCCTCGACATCCCGCTCGGCATGACCGCGGCGATCAGCGACCTGTGGCAGCTCGGCCTGATGCCCTTCGACTACGCGCTGCGCACGACGAAGTCCACGCACCCGTCGTTCTTCCTGTCACCGGGGGGCCACTGCACCCAGGGCGGCTGGGAGTCGCTCACCTACGGCGGGCACAAGCCTGGTACGAAGCAGGCGCTCGTGATGGCCTGGTTCGACCACTGGCTCAAGGGGGCGCACAACGGCATCGACCGGCTCCCCAACTGGAACATCTACCCGACCGGGGCGAAGGGGTGGACCGTGCAGTCCGCCGCCATGCCCACCCCGGGGACCTCGCTCGTCGACCTCTACCTCGACAACGACGGCAACGGGTCGGTCACCGACGGGGGCAGCCTGGCCACGAAGCGCCCTGCGCGGGCCGGTCGGGACGAGCTCGTCTGCACCTGCGGGCCGAGCGCCAGCGCCGATCCGACGGACACCTTCGTGGCACCGGACGCGACCTCCCTTCGCTACGACACCCCGGTGTTCACCCGCGACACGACCTTGGCGGGCAACGCGATCGCTCAGCTCTCGG
>JAODNB010000206.1 GCA_025464795.1 Frankiales bacterium | reverse complement strand
GGGCGTCGTCGCTGTGCGACCGCTTCGGCTTCACGGGCAACGCCCAGTGGACGCGCGTCGGTGATCTCTCCGGTGGCGAGCGCCGTCGGCTGCAGCTGCTGCGGCTGCTCATGGGCGAGCCCAACGTGCTGCTGCTCGACGAGCCGACGAACGACCTCGACATCGACACCCTCAACGCCCTCGAGGACGTCCTCGACGGCTGGCCGGGCACCCTGCTCGTCGTCAGCCACGACCGGTACTTCCTCGAGCGCACCACGACCGTCACGTCCTCGCTCATGGGTGACGGCTCCATCAAGGCCCTCCCCGGTGGTGTGGACGAGTACCTCGAGAAGCGGGTCCGTCGTACGCCCTCCGCCTCTGCCGCCACCCAGGCCGGTCAGCAGGAGAAGCCGAAGGGCGACACCAGGGCGGCGCGCAAGGAGCTGCAGAAGCTCGAGCGGCAGCTGATGAACCTGGACAAGAAGGAGGCCGAGCTGCACGCCGCCATGGCGGCGAGCCCCGATGATCACGCTGCGATCGCTGCCCTGAACAAGGAGCTGCACGAGGTGCGCGACCAGAAGGAGACCGTCGAGGGCGCGTGGCTGGAGCTCAGCGAGCAGGTGTAGCCAGCCGGCTCGTCGTACGGCCAGCGGCGCGCAGCGCGTCAGCCAGGTGCAGCGCGTCTCGCAGGCCCGCGCCGGTCGGGTCGTTGTTCGTGTAGGCGTAGACGTCCTCGTCCTCGTCCCAGGTGGCGGCGAGCTCCGTGGCCCAGGTCCGTACGCCCTCAGGTCCGTAGTCCCAGGACTCGGGGTCGGGACCGTGGTGCAGGCGGAAGTAGCCCCAGTCGGCCGTGCGCCACAGCGGCGTGACGGCCTTGCCGTAGGAGTCCGCCCAGACGAGGGCGGCTCCGCGCTGCTCGAGCACGGAGCGCAACGACGGGTGCCACCAGCTCACGTGACGGGGTTCGACCGCCACCCGGGTGCCGGCGGGGAAGCAGGCGAGGCAGTCGTCGAGCAGCTCTGCGTCGAGCTGCAGGGTCGGTGGCAGCTGCAGCAGGATCGCGCCCAGCTTGCTGCCCAGGCCGCCGACCCGGTCCATGAGCCGCGCCACCGGCTCCTGGGGGTCGCGGAGCCGCTTGATGTGCGACAGGAACCGGCTGGCCTTCACGGTGATCACGTAGTCGTCAGGAGTCCTGGCTGCCCAGGCCTCGAAGACAGTCCTGGCGGGCAGCCGGTAGAAGGCGTTGTTCACCTCCACCGTCTGGAACAGCGAGGCGTGCCGCTCGAGCCAGAGCCGCTGCGGGACGTCCGGGTAGATCAAGGGCTTCCAGTCGGCGTACTGCCACCCTGACGTCCCGATGAGCACGGCCATGTGGCCGTTGTACCCAGCTTCAGCGAGGAATGCGCGGCTTGGCCTCGAGCCTCGACAGCCCGTTCCATGCCAGGTTCACCAGGTGGGCGGCCACCTCGTCCCGCTTCGGCTTGCGGTGGTCCTGCCACCACTGCCCGGTCAGGGCGACCATGCCGACCAGGGCCTGGGAGTACAGGCCCGCCAGCTTGGTCTCGAAGCCGCGGGCCTTGAACTGCTGGACGAGGATGTACTCCACCTGGCTCGCGACGTCGCTCATGATCGTGGCGAAGCCGCCGCTGCGGTCCATCCCCACGGGGGACTCGCGGACCAGGATCCGGAAGCCGTCGCCGTGCTCCTCGACGTAGGTCAGCAGCACCAAGCAGGCCTGCTCGAGCAGCGCCTTCGCGTCGTCGCCGGACAGGGCGGTGGCGAACATGTCCAGCAGCTGTTGCACCTCACGGTCGACGACGACGGCGTACAAGCCCTCCTTGCCACCGAAGTGCTCGTACACGACGGGCTTGCTGACCCCCGCTCGCGAGGCGATCTCCTCGACGGAGGTGCCGTCGTACCCACGCTCCGCGAACAGGCTCCGGCCGACGTCGAGCAGCTGCTCGCGACGCTCCTTGCCCGTCATGCGGACCCGCGGGGAGTCGGCCACCTAGGCGGCGACGCGGCGAGCGGCAAGCCGCTCCGGCTTCGGCCAGCGGACGTCCCAGGCCCAGCCGAGCTTCTGGAGCAACCAGATGAACCGCGCGCTGCTGTCGACCTGGCCCTTGAGCACGCCGTGGCGCGCACAGGTCGGGTCGGCGTGGTGCAGGTTGTGCCAGCTCTCGCCGCCGCTGATGACGGCGAGCCACCAGACGTTGACGGCGCGGTCCTTCGTCCTGAACGGGCGGTTGCCCCAGGTGTGGCAGATCGAGTTGATCGACCAGGTGATGTGGTGCAGCAGCCCGACCCGGATGATGCTCGCCCAGAAGAAGGCCGTGAGGATCCCCGTCCAGCTCCAGGAGATCAGCCCGCCCAGGGCCGCCGGAAGGAGCAGGCTCAGGGCTACCCAGAGCGGGAAGAGCTTCGAGACCCGGCTGACGTCCTTGTCGGCGAGCAGATCGGGTACGAACCGCTTCTGGTCGGTCTGCTCGGTGTCGAACAGCCACAGGACGTGGGCGTGCAGCAGGCCCTTGCTCAGGCCCTTGAAGCCGCCGCCGTACCGCCAGGGCGAGTGCGGGTCGCCCTGCTCGTCGCTGAACGCGTGGTGGCGGCGGTGGTCGGCGACCCAGCGGGCCACCGGGCCCTGGATGGCCATGCTGCCGGCGACTGCCAGGGCGATGCGGACCGCGCGGTTGCTCTTGAAGGAGCCGTGCGTGAAGTAGCGGTGGTAGCCGACGGTGATCCCGTGCAGCGTCACGACGTAGAACACGACGCTCAGCGCGATGTCGACCCAGCTGAGCCCGGTGCCCCACAGCACGAGACCTGCAGCGAAGACACCCAGCAGCGGCACCAGGATGAACACAGCCAGGGTGACCTGCTCGATCCGCGCCATCCTGGTGGAGCCCGGCACGGCCTGGAGCGGGCGCGAGTCGTCGCCCTCGTACTCGATGGTGGTGACGGGGGCGTCGAGCGTCTCGGTCATAGAGGTCCTCTGCGGAGCGCTGGTATGGCTACGCAAGCGTAACTTACGGAGGCGTACCCGTCTGTAGCTCAGGTGTGCCCGGAGCTGAGGCGAGTCACGCCTGCCTGCAGGACCGTCCCGGGTGCGGATGTCGCCTGTACCCGCCACCGAGGAGGCCGACCTGGCTCATGCGGCAGACTGGGTGCCGGTACGACTTTCCCGAGTCGTCTAATTGGCAGAGGCCCCGGTTTTTGGTACCGGTGATGAGGGTTCGAGTCCTTCCTCGGGAGCAGGCACAGACCCGCCGTGGCAACCGGTAGAGTTGACAGTTGACACCTGCCGGTCCTCGCCGGCACTTCCCCGGACCACATGCCCACCCGCGATCTGCTGGGAGCCTTGTTCGTGCCGTCCCGAGTGGCAGCAGTGATCGTCCTGGCCGCGGGCGAGGGAACCCGGATGCGCAGCGCAACTCCGAAGGTCCTGCACACCCTTGGCGGACGGACCATGCTCGGTCACGTCCTCGCCGCCGCCGAGGCGCTGCAGCCCGAGCACCTGCTCGTGGTCGTGGGGCACGCCCGGGAGCGGGTCGCCGCCGAGCTCACCGGCCAGGCGAGGGCCGTGGTGCAGCAGACGCAGGATGGGACCGGGCACGCCGTGCGGGTCGCCCTCCAGGGCCTCGACCACCTCGAGGGAACGATCGTCGTCGTCCCGGGGGACGCGCCGCTGCTGACCGGCGCGACCCTGCAGAAGCTGGTCGACACCCACAACGCCGAGAGCGCCGCGACAACGCTGCTGACCGCCAGGGTCCAGGACCCGACGGGGTATGGGCGCGTGACGCGGGACGCGACCGGGGTCACCGGCGTCGTGGAGCACAAGGACGCGACCGAGGAGCAGCGTCGGATCGACGAGGTGGCGACGAGCGTGTACGCCTTCGCGGCCGGCCCGCTGCGGGAGGCCCTTGGCCAGCTGAGGACCGACAACGCGCAGGGCGAGCAGTACCTCACGGACGTGGTCGGCCTTCACAAGTCCGCGGGTCTGACGGTGAGTGCCGAGGTCGCCGAGGACCCCGACGAGACCCGCGGGGTGAACGACCGCGTGCAGCTCGCCGAGCTGGCCCGGATCCTGCGCGACCGGATCGTGCAGCAGCACCAGCGCAACGGGGTCGCCGTGCTCGACCCTCAGACGACCTGGATCGACTCCGGCGTGACCATCGAGCCGGACGCGACGATCGCCCAGAACTCGCAGCTGCACGGCGCGACCACCGTGGCCCGTGATGCCGTCATCGGACCCGACACCACGCTGACCGACTGCACTGTGTCCCAGGGCGCCAACGTCCTCAAGAGCGTCGCCACGGGAGCGCTCATCGGAGCGGACGCGACGGTGGGGCCCTACAGCTTCCTGCGGCCCGGCACCGTCCTCGGCGCGAAGAGCAAGATCGGCGCGTTCGTCGAGGCGAAGAACGCGCAGGTCGGCGACGCGTCCAAGGTGCCGCACCTGTCCTACGTCGGTGACGTGACGATCGGCGAGCGCAGCAACATCGGCGCCGGCACGATCGTCGTCAACTACGACGGGCAGCACAAGCACCGGACGACGGTCGGCAGTGACGTGCGGGTCGGCAGCAACAACAGCCTCATCGCGCCGGTGGCGATCGGGGACAACGCCTACACCGCAGCAGGTTCAGCGATCACCGAGGACGTTCCGAACGGGGCACTCGGCCTCGCCCGGGAGAAGCAGCGCAACATCGAGGGGTGGGTCGCCCGCAAGCGCCCAGCCAAGGGGGAACAGCCCGCATGACCGGCCTCGAGATCGACAGCCGCAAGAACCTCATGCTCTTCACCGGCCGGGCCGCGCCCGAGCTGGCCGAGGAGGTGGGCAAGGCGCTCGGAGTGGCTCCCGTGCCGACGGCCGCCTACGAGTTCGCGAACGGCGAGATCTTCGTCCGCTTCGAGGAGTCGGTCCGCGGCTGCGACGCCTTCGTGATGCAGAGCCACTCAGCGCCGATCAACACCTGGGTCATGGAGCAGCTGCTCATGGTCGACGCCCTCAAGCGCGCGTCCGCGAAGCGGATCACCGTCGTCATGCCGTTCTACCCGTACGCCCGCCAGGACAAGAAGCACCGCGGCCGCGAGCCGATCAGCGCGCGCCTGATCGCCGACCTCTTCAAGACCGCGGGCGCTGACCGCCTCATGAGCGTGGACCTCCACACCGCCCAGATCCAGGGGTTCTTCGACGGTCCGGTCGACCACCTGTTCGCGCTCCCGCTCCTGGCCGACTACGTCGCGGAGCGGTACGACACCAGCAACATGGTCATCGTCTCCCCGGACTCCGGCCGGGTCCGCGTGGCGGAGCGCTGGGCCGACCGCATGGGGGGCTGCCCGCTGGCCTTCATCCACAAGACACGCGACCCGCTCGTGCCGAACCAGGTCGTCGCCAACCGTGTCGTCGGTGAGGTCGAGGGCCGGGTCTGCGTGCTCGTCGACGACATGATCGACACCGCAGGCACCATCACCAAGGCCGCCGACGTGCTGTTCGACAGCGGTGCGGCCGACGTCATCATCACGGCGACCCACGGCGTCCTGACGGGACCGGCCATCGACCGCCTCAAGAACTCGCGGGTCACCGAGACGATCATCACCAACACGTTGCCGATCCCCGACGAGAAGCGCTTCGACAAGCTGACCGTGCTCTCCATCGCGCCGGACCTCGCCCGCGCGATCAGCGCCGTCTTCGAGGACGGATCGGTCACGGACCTGTTCGACGGCGCCGCCTGAGACCTGGGGCGCGAAGGCGTGTCGCGCGTCGTAGCGTGCGCGCCATGAGGCGACTGCTCCTGCTGTCGGCGGCGCTGGTGCTGGTCCTGAGCGGCACCGCTCGGGCCGACTACCCGGCCCCGACGGGCTTCGTCGTGGATGCCGCCGGTGTGCTGGCCCCCGCGGTCCAGACCAGGATCGAAGCGGAGCTGCGCGACTACTCGCGGCGCACGACGAACCAGGTGGCCGTGGCAATCGTGCAATCGCTCGACGGCGAGACGGTGGAGGACTACGCCCGCACGCTGTTCAACGACTGGGGCGTCGGGACGAAGGCGAAGAACAACGGCGTGCTCCTCCTGATCGCCCTTGATGACCGCGCGGACCGGGTGCAGGTCGGGTACGGGCTGGAGGCGGTGCTGACCGACGAGGTGGCGCAGGGCGTGCTCGACGACGTCGTGACGCCGGCCGCGGCAGCGGAGGACTGGGGCGCCGCGGCACGGGACGGCGAGCGGGCGATCCGCGTCGCTCTGCACGACCCGCGTGCCAAGCTCCCCGTGGGGAGTGCTCAGCCTCCGGCGACCAGTCCGTTCGGCGGCGGCCAGGCGCAGGACGCTCCCGTCGTCGATGCTGCGCCTGGTGGCGCGCTGGAGGCGCCCTTCGGTGGTTCCCCGGGGGTGGCGGTGTTCGAGGACCAGCACCGTGGCTTTCCGGTCGGCTTGGCGGTGGCCGGCGCCGGGATCGTCGGGGTCGTCGCTCTGACGGGCCTGGCCAGGGGCCGCCGCGGGGGTGGGCGCGTGTCGTCCACCGGCGCCGCGGCAGGGACGATGCTGTACGAGGAGCACCGCCGCCACGACTCCTCGTCCGCCGGGATCACCGACGGGGGCAGCTTCGACAGCGGCTCCGGTAGCGGGGTTACGGGTGGTGGCGGCTTCGGCGGCGGCTCGTCAGGTGACGGCGGGGCGAGCGGCGGCTGGTGACGCGCCCGGGCAGGTGAGGCAGGCGCAGGGTTCCGCTAGACTCTGCCGTCGCGCCTGCTGCGCGCCCACTGCTTGAACCACCCGCTCTCCAGCTTGCTACCGCTTTGAGGAGTTCCACCGTGTCCGAGGTCCGCATCGTCGCCGAGTCGCGCACCGAGTTCGGCAAGGGCCCGGCCCGCCGGACGCGCGCTGCCGGCAAGGTGCCCGCTGTCCTCTACGGGCACGGCGACAAGCCCCGCCACTTCGCGCTGCCGGGCCACGAGCTGGCGCAGGCGCTGCGGCACGACGCCAACCAGCTCTTCACGCTGCAGACCGAGGACGGCGACCAGCTCGCCCTGGCGAAGGTCGTCGTGCGCGACCCCATCAAGCGCACCCTCGAGCACATCGACCTCGTCGCTGTCCGCAAGGGCGAGCGGGTCACTGTGGAGCTCCCGATCACGCTCACCGGCAAGCAGGGCCCGGACACCATGGTCGAGCAGCAGACGATGACCCTCACCGTCGAGGCTGACGCGACAGCGCTGCCCGACCACCTCGAGGTCAGCATCGAGGGCAAGACCGCGGGCAAGCACATCTCGGCCAAGGACGTCCCGCTCCCCGCCGGAACCACCCTCGCCCAGGACCCCGAGCACGTCATCGTGCAGTTCCTCGGCCAGCCCTCGGCCGAGGAGATCGAGGCCGAGCTCGACGCCGCTGCCGCGGAGCTCGCGCCCGAGCCCACCGAGGAAGAGGTGGCTGCTGAGGCTGAGGCGGCCGACGCCGCCGAGGCTGAGGCCGGCGGCGACGCGCCCACCGAGGCCTGACAGGCCCTGCACGAGAGCACTGCCATGGCCGACGACCTGCACCTGGTCGTCGGCCTCGGCAATCCCGGGCCGACGTACGCAGGAAACCGCCACAACGCCGGGTTCATGGTCGCGGACCTGCTCGCTGAGCGCATCGGGGGCCGCTTCAAGGCGCACAAGGGCCGTGCCGACGTCGTCGAGGGTCGGCTCGCCGGTCAGCGCGTGATCGTCGCCAAGCCCAAGTGCTACATGAACGAGTCAGGCGGCCCTGTGGCGAGCCTGCGCGATTTCTTCAAGGTGCCGGTCGAGCAGATCGTCGTGGTCTACGACGAGCTCGACATCCCGTGGGGCTCGCTGCGCCTGAAGAAGGGCGGCGGGGACAACGGGCACAACGGGCTCAAGTCGGTGACCAAGTCCCTCGGGTCGAACGAGTACCACCGGGTGCGCTTCGGCATCGGTCGCCCGCCGGGCCGGCAGAGCCCGGCGGACTTCGTGCTCAAGGACTTCTCGGCGACGGAGCGCAAGGAGCTGCCGTACCACGTGGACCGGTCTGCCGACGCTGTGGAGGCGCTCCTCACAGGCACCCTCGAAGCGGCCCAGAACACCTTCCACGTCGACGGCCCCTGACCTCGGGCTAGGAGGCGAGGGCCTTCTTGGTACGGGCCTGCCGCTGACGCGGGACTCCGGTGCTTCCGAAGCTCCCGTACAGGCCCTCGAGGTGCGCGGTCGAGTCGGCCAGCATGACGGCCGGGTCGAGACCGAGATGGGCTGCGAGCGTGTTGCGGAACCCGGGACTCCAGCGGATCTCGAGGTGCCGCGTCGGCACGGCGGCCTCGAGCTGGCAGAGCAGACCGACCATGCCGAGCGCTACCCGATGCACCATGAGGTACTCCGGCGGCAGGGACAGGTGCTTGGCCGCGAGGTGCGTCGAGGACCGTGGGTTGGCGAGCTTGACGGCCTCGGTGCGCAGCCACGACCGCGTGAAGGTGAAGGTGTCCTCGGCGAAGGGCTCGCTCATCGAGGAGCAGTAGTCCGCGAGGTCCTGCGGCGTGACCGGAGCATCCGAGGTGATCATGCCCTGCGCCAGCATGTCGTCGTACAGGGTGGCGTGGTCGCCGTTGAGGACCAGCGCGGCGTTGCGGCCGAGGGGCTCCGGGATGCCGCCGGGAAGGCGCTTCACGGCGCCGAAGTCGAGCACGCCGACCCGGCCGTCGGGCAGCAGCATGAAGTTGCCAGGGTGCGGGTCGGCGTGCATGAGGCCGGTCAGCTCAGGGCCCGCGTAGATCGCGTGGACCAGCGCGGCACCGATGCGGTTCCGCCGCTCCTGGGACAGCTCGGAGGAGTGGATGTGCTTGGACAGCGGCTCGCCCTCGAGCCAGTCCGTGATCAGCACCCGCGTGGTCGCCTGCCGCACGGTCGGGACGACGACGAGCGGGTCGTCGAGGAAAGCGAGCGCGAATCTCGTCTGGTTCGCCGCCTCGAGCTCGTAGTCGAGCTCCTCCGTCAAGCGGGCGGTCAGCTCGTCGACGAGACCCGTGGCGTCAGCGAGCGTGCCCAGGGCGCTGAGCAGCCTGGCGACGCGGCGCAGCTGGCGCAGGTCGCTCACGAGCGCCTTGGCCACCCCCGGGTACTGGACCTTGACGGCCACCGGGCGCCCGTTCCACAGGCCTCGATGGACCTGGCCGATGCTGGCGGCGCCGGCCGGCTTGGGGTCGATGGTCAGCACGTCGCGCCAGTCCGCACCGAGCTCCTCGCTCAGCACCCGCTCGACCGCTGTGAGCGGGAGCGGAGGGGCGGCGTGCTGCATCGCGTTCAGAGCGGCCCGGTACGGACCCGCGAGCTCCTCCGGCATGACGGCCTCGAAGACGCTCATGGCCTGGCCCAGCTTCAGCGCTCCGCCCTTGAGCTCGCCCAAGGTCTTGCACAGCTGCTCCACGGTCCGGCGCTGGATCTCGGTGGCCACCGCCTCCGCCGGCGCGCCGCCGACCTTCTTCGCCGCGCCGAGGGCGGTGCGGCCGGCGTACATCGTCGGCAGGGCAGCGAGGCGTGCGCCTCGGACGAAGGTCGACGTGCGCAGGACGGCCACGGTGCTCCAGGGTCAGTCGGGTTGTCCTGTTCCCTTCGGCGCGCGCAGGCCGGCAGTGGAGGGCCGAGTGACGTGCAGTTCACTCGTCGGTGATCGCTGCCTGACGGTTCGCGATCGCGGCCTCGATCTCGTGGTTGAAGCGGGTGAGCAGGCGGACGAGGTTCGCGCGGTCCTCGGCCGGCCACGCTGCGAGCACCTCGTCGAGGACCTCGGTGCGCTGCAGGCGGGTCTGCTCGAACGCGTCGAGGCCGCTCTCGGTGGCGCGGACCAGTGCTGCACGGGCGTCCGCCGGATCGGGGCTGCGGGTCACGAAGCCGACGTCTTCGAGGGCTTTCACCTGCCGGCTGACCACGGACAGGTCGACGCCGATCAGGGCGGCCAGGGTCGTCGGTCGCAGGGGTCCGTCCTCGACGATCCGCCACAGCGCCTGGTAGGCCGGCCGGTCCAGCACTGTCCAACCCGACGATCCGTGCAGCCGGACGGGCTTGGACAGCCTCCGGCCGAGCAGGTTCAGCTGCTGCTCGAGCTCCGGTGTGGGCACGTCGTGAGCGTACGGCGCCCGGTCGGTCGAAGGACACGGTTCCTGGGCAGCTCCCGGTCGAACGTAGGCTGGTCGTCGTACCCCCCGGCCTCCGCCGGTTGGGGCCTGTTCGCGTTGTCCAGGGAGCCTGCTGTGTCGAAGAAGGGGTCGCTGGAAGGCCTGCTCGACGTCGTCCTCACCGACCCGTCGCTGCGCCAGGCGATCGACGCTGCGCCGGTCCGGCTGGACCTCACCAGCCCACCCGGCCTGAGGCCGTTCGTCGTGGCAGCGCAGGCCGGGACGGGGCGCACCGTCCTGGCCGTCTGCGCCACGGGCCGTGAGGCCGAGGAGCTCGAGGTCGCGCTCTCGAGCCTGTACGACAAGGACCGCATCGCGCTGTTCCCGAGCTGGGAGACCCTGCCCCACGAGCGGTTGAGCCCCCGGGCGGACACCGTCGGCCGCCGGCTCGCGGTGCTCCGCCGGCTCGCACACCCCTCGACCGACGACCCCGCGACCGGGCCGCTCGACATCGTCGTCGCTCCCGTGCGCTCCCTGCTCCAGCCGCAGGTCAAGGGTCTGGGGGACCTGGAGCCGGTCTCCCTCCGCAAGGGCGACGACGCCCCGCTGGAGGACGTGGTGCGGCGGCTCGTGGACATCTCCTACGGCCGGGTCGAGCTGGTCGAGAAGCGCGGTGAGTTCGCCGTCCGCGGCGGGATCCTCGACGTGTTCCCGCCCACCGAGGAGCACCCGGTCCGGGTGGAGTTCT
>JAODNB010000167.1 GCA_025464795.1 Frankiales bacterium | reverse complement strand
AGCTCGACCACCGGTTCCGGGGTCGCGCCGGGGCTGGAAGACGGGGCCCGGGACATGGGCTCGAACGCGGCTTCGCCCTCGAGCCGGTAGCGGGCCATGAGCTTGCTGATCCAGCCCTGGGAGACCTTGTAGGCGCGGGCTACCTCGGACTGGGACTGCCCGGCCAGGACGGCGGTGATGACAAGACGACGCTTCGACATGTCGCAGCGTCGAGGCCATCAGCTATGCCGATGACCTGCGACATGCCATTCCGATGACGCGAGACATCCCATTCCGATGTGCTGAGCCAGGACACTACCGGGGGCACTGTTTTTGGAACCCGGAAATGTCCGTGGCGCCTCCTACTCTTAAAGCATGAAGTTGTGCGGGGGATGCAGCGAAACGAAGCCACTGGATGCCTTCAACAGCCATCGAGGCCGGCGGGACGGATTGCAATCAGCCTGCCGCGACTGTTCTAAGGCTTGGTATCAAGCCAACCGCCTCGCCCGAACGCAAGCGGCGGCAAGCCGCAATAGACGGGTGCGAGCGGATTTGGCTTCGCGCCTCGCCGCGTACCTGCTCTCGAACCCTTGCGTCGACTGTGGCGAAGCCGACGTACGGGTCTTGGAGTTTGACCATCAGGACCGCGAGGCCAAAGTCCTGGAGGTCGCGAACATGGTCAAGGCCGGAAGGTCTTGGGCTGTTGTCTTCGCGGAGGTCCTCAAGTGTGACGTCCGATGCGGCAACTGTCATCGCAGGAGAACTCTTGCCCAAACGAACAACTGGCGACAGCGAGCTTGGCTCGCCTCTGGGCTAGCGCAGGCGTGAAGTTCTGTCCGGAATGCCAGACGCTCAAGTCTTCGGACAATTTCGGGCGTGACCGGAGCGCGCCCGATGGTCTTCAACGCCGGTGCTGGGGTTGTTACCGAACCTGGTACCGGGACAGCAGGGAGCAGGTCCTTGCTCGTGCAGCCGCTCGTAGACTGGTTGCGAGGGCTGAGGCGCAGCGTCGACTTGAAGCCTGGTTCCTTGAGCATCCGTGTGTTGACTGCGGCGAGTCCGACATTCGGGTGCTGGAGCTTGACCACCGAGAGGGTGAGCCGAAGCGATCAAACATTTCCCGCATGCTCAGTGACGCCTTGAACTGGGCAACGATCGAGAGGGAGATCGCCAGCTGCGACGCGCGCTGCGTGAACTGTCACCGCCGTCGCACCATGGAGCGGGCTGCCTCGTGGCGGCAGGCGGTGTACTTGGAACAACTGGCAGCCGCGGATAAGGCCGAATCGGTTTCACCGAACCCTATGCAGAAGCTGTCGTGATGACATCGGCGCCCTGATGAGGCCTTGTAACCTTGGTGCAGGTCGGTGTCGCAAAACCGCCAGACTCAAGGGCGCAGCCACGCCATGATCGAGGCATGCACACCGACGTCGACCAGTGCCTGCGGGCGGTCCAGTCCAAGGACGCCCGGTTCGACGGCTGGTTCTTCACGGCCGTGCGGACCACGGGCATCTACTGCCGACCCAGCTGTCCCGCCGTGCCGCCGAAGCCGAGGAACATCACCTTCCACGCGACGGCTGCTTCGGCGCAGGCCGCCGGCTACCGGGCCTGCAAGCGGTGCCGGCCGGATGCGAGCCCGGGGTCGCCGGAGTGGGACGTCCGCGGTGACCTGGTGGCCCGGGCCGTGCGGCTCATCGCGGACGGGATCGTCGACAGAGAAGGGGTTCCAGGCCTGTCGCACCGGTTGGGCTACAGCCGCCGACAGCTCGAGCGGCTGCTGCAGGCGGAGCTCGGAGCCGGCCCACTGGGGCTCGCGCGGGCACAGCGCGCGCAGACCGCGCGTCTGCTGATCGAGACCACCGGCCTGCCTCTCGCGGACGTCGCCTTCGCCGCAGGCTTCGGCAGCGTCCGGCAGTTCAACGACACGGTGCGCGAGGTCTTCGCAACCACGCCAGGTGACCTGCGGACCCGCGCGACCCTGAAGCTGCCGCCGGCCAAGGGATCGGTGACCGTGCGGCTCCCCTTCCGGCAGCCCTTGCACCCCGACAACCTGTTCGGCCACCTCGTGGCCACGGGCGTCCCAGGGGTCGAGGAGTGGCGGAACGGCGCCTACCGCAGGACGCTGCGGCTGCCGCACGGCAGCGGCACGGTCGCGCTCACGCCGACCTCCGAGCACATCCGCTGCACCCTGCACCTGCAGGACATGAGGGACCTGTCCGTCGCGATCGCCCGCTGCCGCCGGCTCCTGGACCTCGATGCCGACCCGGTCGCGATCGACGCCCTGCTGTCGGAAGACCCCTTCCTGCAGCCGCTGGTGGCCAGGGCTCCCGGACGTCGGGTCCCCAGGACCGTTGACGAGAAGGAGATGGCCCTTCGGGCGGTTCTCGGGCAGCAGGTCAGCACCGCCGCGGCGCGGACCCTCGCCGGCCGGCTGGTCCTCGCCCACGGGGACCCGATCGAGGACCCCGCCGGCGGCCTGACCCACCTGTTCCCGACGCCCGAGCAGCTGACCCAGGTCGATCCCGCCGGCCTGGCCATGCCAGGCAGCCGCAAGCAGACGCTGCTGAGGCTGGCCGCGGCACTGGACACCCTCGACCTCGACCCCGGTGCCGACCGGCACGAGGCCCGGTCGCAGCTGGCCGCCCTGAAGGGCATCGGTCCGTGGACCGTCGAGACCGTGGCGATGCGCTGCCTCGGTGATCCCGACGCCTTCCTGCCCACCGACCTCGGCGTGCTGCAGCTGGCGAAGCAGCTCGGTCTCCCCAAGGACCTCCTCACCCACGCCGAGCGATGGCGCCCCTGGCGCGCCTATGCGGTCCAGCACCTCTGGGCGGTCGGCAACCACCCCGTGAACCACATTCCCACCGGAGATGCCTCATGAAGCTGCAGACCACCGTCGACAGCCCGATCGGACCGCTCACCCTCGTCGACGACGATGGCGCGCTCGCCGGCCTCTACATGGTCGAGCAGCGCCATCTCCCCGTGCTGCCCTTCGACCGCGACGACACAGTCCTTGCTCCCGTGCGCGAGCAGCTCAGCGCCTACTTCGCCAAGGAGCTGGAGCAGTTCGACGTACCTCTGAAGCTGGTCGGGACTCCCTTCCAGCAGCTCGTGTGGGCCGGCCTTTGTGAGATCCCGTACGGGCAGACCTGGAGCTACGGCCGGCTCGCCGAGCACCTCGGTAAGCCAGGGGCGAGCCGGGCGGTCGGACTGGCCAACGGCAAGAACCCGGTGTCCGTCGTGGTCCCCTGCCACCGCGTGATCGGCAGCGGGGGCAGCCTGACGGGCTACGGCGGCGGGCTCGAGCGCAAGCGGTGGCTGCTCGACATGGAACGCGGTCAGGTCGCGTAACGTCCCCGCATGGATCTTGATGCCCTGCTCGCGGCCCTGAGCCTGCCCGAGAAGGCGTCCCTGACGGCCGGCGCGGACATGTGGACCGTGGCGGGTCTCGTGGAGCACGGCATCCCGGCGATCACCGTGACCGACGGACCGAACGGAGCGCGCGGCTCCGCCCTGCTCGGAGCCGGTCGCGTGACCGCTGCCTGCGTCCCGTGCGGGTCCTCGCTCGGAGCCTCGTGGGACCCCGGTCTGGTCGAGGAGGTCGGGCAGGTCCTGGGCGAGGAGGCCCGGACGAAGGGCGCACGCGTCCTGCTCGCACCGACCATCAACCTGCACCGGCACCCGCTCTACGGCCGGGCCTTCGAGTGCTACTCCGAGGACCCGTTGCTGTCCGGCAAGATCGCGGCGGGCTTCGTCCGTGGGGTCCAGAGCCGAGGGGTCGCCGCGACCGCCAAGCACTTCGTCGCTAACGAGTCGGAGTTCGAGCGCACGACGATCAGCTCCGTCGTGGACGAGCGCTCCCTGCGGGAGCTGTACTACGTGCCGTTCGAGCTGGCAGCCAAGGAGGGGGGCGTCCTTGCGGTGATGACCTCCTACAACAGGCTCAACGGTCGGTGGTGCAGCGAGGACCCGGAGCTGCTCGCTGTCCTGCGCGACGACCTCGGCTTCGACGGGCTCGTCATGACGGACTGGTTCGCCGTGGGCTCGACGGTCGACAGCGCCCGCGCCGGCCTCGACCTCCAGATGCCCGGCCCAGCGCGGTTCTTCGGAGACCCCGTGGCGCAGGCGGTGGCCGCCGGAAGGCTCACCGAGGAGGTGCTCGACACGATGGTCCGCCGCTGGCTGCAGCTCATCGACCGACTCGACGCCTGGGACGACCAGCCGATCGCCGAGTCAGCCGTGGACCTGCCCGAGCACCGTGCGATCGCGCACCGCGCTGCGGTCGCCGGCACCGTGCTGCTGAAGAACGACGGGTTGCTCCCGCTGACCGGACCGGCCTCAGTGGCCCTCATCGGCCCGCTCGCCGCGCGGGCGCACATCATGGGTGGCGGTTCCGCGCAGCTGCGGCCGCACCGCTCACCATCTCTGTACGACGTGCTCGCCCCTGCGTTGGGTGACCGCCTGGGCTTCCAGCGCGGCTGCGACATCGACAAGACCGTTCGTCCGCTGGCCGTCCCCGGCACGGTCCTGGACCTGTACGACAGCCTCGACCTGAGCGGCCCGGTTCACACGACGTCCGTCGAGAACGACCTGCGGATGCTCTGGTTCGGCAGCCCCGAGCCAGGCCTCGCCGAGGAGGGGTTCTCCTTCCGAGCCACGTCGCAGCTCGCGGTCCACGACACCGGAACCCACGTGTTCACCTTGGTGCAGGCTGGTCGCGCCCGACTCGTCGTCGACGGCGTCACAGTCCTCGACGGCTTCACGAACCCACCTCCGCCAGGGACGGAGTTCTTCGGCCTCGGGAGCCAGGAGGTCGAGGTACCCGTCAGCCTCGTGGCCGGAACCACGGTCGAGGTCGTGGTCGAGTACTCCGCGGAGCACTCCCAGTACCTGCACGGCGTGAAGATCGGCCACAAGCCGCCGAAGGTCCAGGACCCGATCGGGGCCGCGGTCGAGGCGGCGCGGAGCGCAGAGGTCGCGGTCGTCGTCGTCGGCACCACGGAGGAGTGGGAGAGCGAGGGCCACGACCGCGCGACGATGGACCTCCCCGGCGACCAGGACGAGCTCGTCCGTCGTGTCTGCGAGGTCAACCCGAACACGGTGGTCATCGTCTGCGCAGGCGCGCCCGTCTCGATGCCGTGGGCGTCGGCAGCGAGCGCTGTGCTGCTCCCCTGGCTCGGTGGTCAGGAGCTCGCCCACGCCCTCGACGACGTCTTGTTCGGTCGTGCGGAGCCGTCCGGCCGGCTGCCGGTGTCGTTCCCGCAGCGGATCGAGCACGCACCCGCGTACGGCAGCTGGGCCGGGGAGAACGACGTCGCCGTGTATCGCGAGGGACTGCTCGTGGGATACCGCTGGTACGACAGCCGCTTCCTCCCGGTGGTCTTCCCCTTCGGCCACGGCGGTTCGTACACGACCTTCGCCTGGGGGTCGGGCCGGCTGTCGTCTGCCACCTTCGCGCCGGGCACCTCGGTGACGGTCACCGTGCCGGTGACCAACACCGGGACCAGGGTGGGCAGCGAGGTCGTGCAGGTCTACGTCCGACCGCTGAGCTCCCGGCTGCAGCGACCGCGCACCGAGCTGCGCGGGTTCGCCAAGGTCTCGGTGCAGCCCGGGGAGACGGTCGACGTCAAGGTGGTCCTGCAGGACCGCGCCTTCGCCTACTGGGATCCCGCGTCCGAGGAGCACCAGGACCTGCGGGAGCGACTCGGTGACGGCAGCGTCGTGCCCGCCGACCAGGGGCCGGTCCCGCGCACGCAGAAGGGCTGGTACGTCGACGCCGGTCCCGTCGAGATCGTGCTCGCCCGATCGGTCGAGGACGTCGTCGAGACGTTGCTGCTGGAGGTCCTTTCAGACCCTCGCTCTCTCAGCGACTGAGCGTGTTGCGTGCCATTCCTGAGGCCAGGCGTCGCAGGGAGGGCGGAAGGACGCGCGTTGCCGCGACGATCGCCTTGTACTGAGCGCCGGCAACGCTGATGCTCCGGCCCCGTTCGAGGTCCTTGAGGGCCTCCGCCACGACCTGCTCCGAGGTGAGCCAGAGCCGTTCCGGGAGGTTCATCTCGATGTTCGCCCGCTCGTGGAACTCGGTGTGCGTGAAGCCCGGGCAGACGGCGACGCACCGCACGCCCCGGTGGCGGTACTGCAGGTCGAGCGACTCGCTGAAGTTGGTGACCCAGGCCTTCGAGGCGCTGTAGGTCGCACCGCGGACTCCTGGGGAGAAGCCGGCGACGCTGCTGACGTTGAGAATGGCGCCGGCTCTTTGCGCGAGCATCGGTGCCAGGGCGGCGTGCGAGAGCCGCAGGACGGCCCGGACGTTGAGGTCGAGCAAGGCGTCCTCGTCCTCAGCGGTCGAGTCGTGGAAGCCGACGCCCAGCCCTCGCCCGGCGTTGTTCACCAGGAGGTCGACGCCCTGGGACAGGCGAGCCTCGACGAGCCCGCAGCCCTCAGGCGTGGCGAGGTCGGCGGCGATCACCTCAGAGCCCGCGGGCGCCTGTGCCGTGAGGCGAGCGCCGTCGCGGGCGACCACGACCAGGTGGTGATCTCGCGCGAGGGCTTCGACGAAGGCGGCGCCGATGCCCGCGGTGGCTCCGGTGATGAGGGCTGTGGGCATGGCTCGACGCTAGCCCCCGTACTCTCGGGCCGTGTTCACGCCCGACGCCGTCGACATCCGCATCCTGCGTGCCCTCATCGCCGATCCACGGCTCACCGTCAGCGAGCTCGCCGAACGTGCGGGCGTGGTGCGCAACACCGCGCAGGCCCGGCTCGAGCGGCTGCACCGCGAGGGGGTCCTCGGCCCGAACGACCGGGGCGTCGACATCCGGGAGCTCGGCTTCAACGTGTCCGCAGTCGTCGCGATCAACCTTCGGCACGCGGAGATCGAGGAGGCGTGCGCTGCGCTCGAGCAGAACCCGGCGGTGCTGCTCGTGGAAGAGGTGGCCGGTTCCACCGGGGACCTGCTCGTCAGGGTGGCCTGCCGTTCGACCGACGACCTGCAGGCGGTCGTGCACAGCCTGCTGCTGACTCCCGGGGTCGTCTCGACGACGACCCAGGTGGTCCTCAAGACCCGGGTCCCGTTCCGGGTGATGCCGCTGCTGGGCGACCTGCTGCCGAAGGACTGAGCAAGCCGCGCAGAAAGGCCGCGGCGCCGACATCCCGATTGCGCAGTGTGCTCAACCGAAGCGCCATCGATTGACGCTCAGGGCAGTACGAACGAGGCTGGTGTCTCCCCCACCTCAGGAGCGCCCCGTGACCGCAGTGGACGACCTCTCGACCGGCCGCCGGCAGTACACGCCGAAGGACCGCTACGTCCCCGGTGCGCGTCCGGTGCTGCTCACGGGAGTGCAGGCGATCGTCCGGATGCTCGTCGAGCAGAACGTCCGCGACACCCGGGCCGGCCGTTCTGTGGCGTCCTTGCTCAGCGGCTACCCGGGCTCCCCGCTCGGTGGCCTCGACAAGCTCCTGCACGGACTGCCCTCGCTCAAGACCGACTACGGCATCAACCTCGTCCCCGGTCTGAACGAGGAGCTAGGCGCCACTGCAGTCTGGGGCAGTCAGCAGGTTCCGGGCACCATGACGCACGACGGCGTGATCGGCCTCTGGTACGGCAAGGGCCCTGGGGTCGACCGCGCGGGTGACGCGCTGCGCCACGGCAACACCTACGGCGCCAACGCCAAGGGTGGGGTGCTCGTCATGGCCGGCGACGACCCCGGCGCCAAGAGCTCCACCGTCCCGTGCACCAGCGAGAAGGCGCTCGCCGCGTTCGGCATGCCCGTCCTCGCGCCGCGCAACGGCGAGGAGATCATCAGCTTCGGCATGTACGGCGTCGCGCTCTCCCGCATGTCCGGCTGCTGGACCGGCATCAAGGTCCTCGCCGACGTGGCGGACGGCCTCTGGACGGTCGACCGCGACTTCCAGTCCCTCGACATCGTCGTGCCGCAGGTCGAGTGGGAGGGCAAGCCCTGGACCTACACCCAGCTGATCATGCAGGACCCGCGCATGTCGACCGCCGCCGAGGCTGCCCTCGTCGGACCGCGCTGGGCCGCAGTGGAGGCGTTCGGCGCCGCCAACCCGCTCGACGACATCACGTCCAAGGCACCCGGCGCCTGGCTCGGCATCGCGTCCACGGGCACGGCGTACGACGCGACTCTGCAGGCGCTGCGCGACCTGGGGATCTCCGACCCCTCGGAGGCGGGGATCCGGGTGCTGCGGATCGGCATGCCGTACCCGCTGGGCGCGGGTCTGGTTCGGGAGTTCGCCGCCGGCCTGTCGACGCTCCTGGTCGTGGAGGAGAAGACCAGCTTCATCGAGTCGCAGATCAAGGATGTCCTCTACGGGATGACCAACGCGCCGGCGGTGCTGGGCAAGAAGGACTCGACCGGCAAGCTGCTCATCCCTGCGGACGGCCAGATCTCGAGCGACCGGGTCGAGATCCCGCTGCGGACGATCATCGGCGACCGGATCGCCCTCGCTCCGCGCAAGCCGGGTCCGCGGATCCAGCTGTCCCTGTCGCCGGTCACGCGTACCCCGTACTTCTGCTCGGGCTGCCCGCACAACCGGTCGACCAAGCTGCCCGAGGGCTCGCTCGGCGGCGGTGGCATCGGCTGCCACACGATGGTGACGCTGTCGGAGCGGCCGGACCAGGCCGTCCTCGCGCTGACCCAGATGGGCGGCGAGGGCTCGCAGTGGGTGGGCCAGCACCTGTTCACCGACGTGGACCACATCTTCCAGAACGTCGGCGACGGGACCTTCGCCCACTCCGGCCAGCTGTCGCTGCAGTTCTGCGTCGCTGCCGGCGTGAACATCACCTACAAGCTGCTCTACAACCAGGTCGTCGCGATGACCGGTGCGCAGAACGCGGAGGGCGGGCTGCAGATCCCGCAGCTGACCCAGAAGCTCACCGCCGAGGGCGTCGCGAAGATCGTCATCGTCACCGACGAGCTGAAGAAGTACCGCCGGATCACCGGCCTGGCCGACGGCGTCACGGTCCGGGATCGCGACGACATGGACGAGGTGCAGCGCGAGCTGCGCGAGGTCAAGGGCGTCACGGTCATCATCTACGACCAGCAGTGCGCCAACGAGGCCCGTCGCCTGCGCAAGCGGGGCAAGCAGGAGACCCGCATGACGCGCGTCGTCATCGACGAGGCGACCTGCGAGGGGTGTGGCGACTGCGGTGTGAAGAGCAACTGCCTGTCCGTGCAGCCCGTCGACACCGAGCTCGGTCGCAAGACCAAGATCGACCAGACGTCTTGCAACACCGACTACTCGTGCCTGCTCGGTGACTGCCCCTCCTTCATCACGGTGCAGGCGGTCAGCTCGACGAAGAAGGTCGCGCGCAAGGCCTCCCCGGAGGCCCCCGCTGTCGCCGATCCGGTACTGCCGACCGACGCCGACATCTTCCTCGCAGGCATCGGCGGCACCGGCATCGTCACCGTCAACCAGCTGCTCGCCACAGCGGCGCTGCGCAGCGACCTCGACACGACGGGGCTGTCCGGTCTCGACCAGGTCGGCCTGTCGCAGAAGGCCGGTCCCGTCACCTCTCACCTGCGCGTCGGATCGCGCGGTCCCGCGAACCGTGTCGGCCACGGCACTGCTGACGTCTTCCTCGCGTTCGACGCGCTCGTCGCTGCAGACCCCAAGAACCTCCGCGTGTGCAGCTCGGAGTTCACCATCGCGATCGTCTCCACGTCCGAGACCCCGACCGGCACCCAGGTCGCGGACGCCTCGGCGCCGAAGACCGACGTCGCCTCGCAGGTCGAGAAGATCCGCAACTCCGTCGTGAAGGTCGTCGAGCTCGATGCCCTCGCTGCCTCGGAGGCGCTGTTCGGCTCCACCGCTCCTGCCAACCTCCTGCTCATCGGCGCGGCCTACCAGCTCGGCGTCCTGCCCTTCAGCGCGGCGGCGATCGAGGAGGCCATCGAGCTCAACGGTGTCGCCATCAAGGCCAACGTCGCCGCGTTCCGCTGGGGTCGGGTCGCTGTCGCCGACGGCAACGCGTTCCTCGCTGCGGTCGCTCCTGCCGCTGCTCGTGCTCCTCGGGTGTACGACCTCGGTTCCTCCCCGCTCCAGGGCGAGACCCGCCGGCTCACGGCCGTACGCGCCCAGCTGCTCGTCGACCACTCCGGCCCGCGTCGGGCGCGCGAGTACGTCGGCATCGTCGAGCAGGCCTGGACGGCCGAGCGGGCACTGGGCTCCGACACGGCGTACTCCGAGGCCGTCGCCCGGGGCATCGCCCACCTGTGGGCCTACAAGGACGAGTACGAGGTCGCCCGCCTGCTCACCCGCCCGGAGCTCCTCGAGGAGGTCCAGGCCCAGGTGCCTGGCGCCACCAAGGTGACCTACAACCTGCACCCGCCCATGCTTCGTGAAGCGGGCATGACCTCGAAGCTCAAGCTCAAGGCCTCGTACGCAGGTCCTGTCCTCAAGCTCACGGCGAAGGGACGCAAGCTTCGCGGGACGAAGCTCGACCCGTTCGGTCGCGCCCACGTCCGGGTGGTGGAGCGCGAGATCCTCGCCTCGCACACCGCACTCGTCGCGTCCCTGACGGCTGGTCTGTCGGCCGAGAGCTACGCGACCGCCGTGGCCGCGGCGGGTGCGTCGGAGATCGTCCGCGGGTTCGAAGACATCAAGCTCGGCAACGTCGCCCGCTATCGCGAGACCCTGACCGCCCTAGGCCTCTGACCCCCCTCCTCTTTCTGCACTTCCCTGATCAGGGAAGCGGAGGGTGGGGAAGTGGGGGGAGGATCGTGCCGGTGACCTCGCCGAGGTGGCGGCCGCTCCGCGTCGTGGCCGAGATGGACACGACGTCGCCGTCGGCGAGGAACTCGGTGTTCCAGGACAGCTCGATGAACGAACCCCGCTGGTCGACGGCGTCGCCGGAGACGGTGCCACTGGCGAACAGGTCACCCGTCCGCAACGAGGCGCCGTTGGCCGTCATGTGCGCGAGCATCTGGGGGGCGGTCCAGTACATCCCCGCAAAGGGCGGGCGGCTCACGACCTGCCCGTTGAGCGACAGGGCGAAGTCCAGGTCGTAGGCCCAGTCGCCCTCCGTCTGCAGGTAGTCCGCAACGGCTGGGTCCTGAGCGGGGGCAGCCACCCGGTCGAGGGCTTCAAGCGGGACGACCCAGCGGCTGATGGACGTCGCGAAGGACTTGCCGAGGAAGGGGCCGAGGGGGACGTACTCGTAGGACTGGATGTCGCGGGCCGACCAGTCGTTGAGGACGACGACGCCGAAGACGTGGTCCTCGAACTCCCCCGTGCTGACAGGGGTTCCCAGCGACGAGCC
>JAODNB010000164.1 GCA_025464795.1 Frankiales bacterium | reverse complement strand
TGGCCGAGGTCGAGTCCGCGCAGCGGGACCTGGAGCGTCGGGCTGCGGAGCTCGCGCGCTCCAACGCCGACCTCGAGCAGTTCGCCTACGTGGCGTCCCACGACCTGCAGGAGCCCTTGCGCAAGGTAGCGAGCTTCTGCCAGCTGCTCGAGCAGCGCTACAGCGGCCAGCTGGACGAGCGCGGGGAGCAGTACATCGCCTTTGCCGTGGACGGCGCGAAGCGGATGCAGCGGCTCATCACGGACCTGCTCACCTTCAGCCGGGTGGGGCGCACCAGCGAGGGCTTCGTGCCGGTCGACCTCACGGCAACGGTCAGCAAGGCCTGGGACGGCCTGGAGGCAAGGGTCCGCGACGCCGGCGCCGAGCTGGTCCTGGAGACCTCGGGCGTGGTGGTGATGGGTGATCCCTCGCTCCTGCAGCTCCTGGTCGGCAACCTGCTCGGCAACGCGCTGAAGTACAGCCGCGACGACCGAGCGCCTCAGGTGCAGGTCACCGCGGCGTCGGAGGGCGGGCTCGTCCGCGTGAACGTCTCCGACAACGGCATCGGCATCCCGCAGGAGTACGCCGAGAAGGTGTTCGTCATCTTCCAGCGCCTGCACGGACGTGACGAGTACGAGGGCACGGGCATCGGCCTGGCTCTGTGCAAGAAGGTCGTCGAGTTCCACGGCGGCACGATCGGGCTGCGACCCTCGCCGCTCGGGGGCACCTGTGTGTCCTTCACCCTTCCTGTCGAGGAGACTGCGGACCATGTCTGACGAAGCACCGGTCAACCCCATCGAGGTGCTCCTGGTCGAGGACGACCCAGGTGACGTCCTGATGACGCAGGAGGCGTTCCACGACTACAAGATCGCGAACAACCTGAACGTCGTGACGAACGGCGAGGACGCCATCTCCTACCTGCGCAAGCAGGGTGCCTTCGCCGACGTCGTCACCCCCGACCTCGTCCTGCTCGACCTCAACCTGCCCCGCCGGGACGGTCGGGAGGTGCTGCGCGAGGTGAAGGGCGACCCGGAGCTGCGGCGCATCCCCATCGTCGTGCTGACCACGTCGGACGCCGAGGCGGACGTGCTCGGCTCGTACGACCTGCACGCGAACGCGTTCGTGCGCAAGCCGGTCGACTTCGAGCAGTTCGTGGCGGCCATCCGAGCGATCGACGACTTCTTCATCAGCGTCGTCCGGCTGCCGTCACGGTGACCACCACGCGCCGCGACGCCCTCAAGCTCGGCCTGGTGGGCCTCGCGTCAGCCTGCGGCGGCGGCTCCGGGAAGGGGCCCGCAGCAGGGCCCCTGGTGCCCTTCAAGCCGGACACCTCGTCGGGCCGTGCGACCGGGCTGGCCGAGCGCGTGGCCTGGGCGCCTACGGCCGACTCCGAGTTCTTCCTCGCCCTGGGGAGCGGGATGAAGGAGGCGGCCGCGCAGCGGGGTGTGGAGTACGTGACCGCGACGTCCGGCAACGACCCTGGCAAGCACGCCGACCAGATGAGCGCCTTCCTCCGGCGCGGCGTCGGTTCCCTTGCCATGCAGCCGCTGAACGCGGACGCGGACACGCCCGTGCTGCGCCGGGCCATCGACATGGGGGTCTGCGCGCAGGGGATCATCACCGCCCCCAGCACCCTGCAGGTGGCGGCCAGCCAGTACCAGATCGGCTTCGACCAGGGGAAGGCGGCGGCGGACTACGTCACGGCCCACCTGGGCGGGAACGCCCAGGCGCTCTACTTCAACCTGGACACGGTGGCGCCCGCGCTGCGGGTCCGGCACGACGGCGTCCTCGCGGGCCTCAAGACGGCTCCCGGCATCGAGCTCGTCGGCGACCTCACCGTGGCGGACATCAGCACGTCGTCCGGCTTCAACACGATGATGAGCGCCCTGTCCGCGCACCGCGACATCAAGGTCGTGCTCGGAGGCGACACGATCGTCGTGGGTGCGTACAAGGCCTTGAAGCAGTCCGGCAAGCTGGCCGACGACATGTTCCTGTCGGGCGTGGACGGCGACAGCGACGCGCTGCAGCTCGTCAAGGAGGGCGGCGCCTACAAGCTCAGCGTCGCCTTCGCGTGGAAGCTCATGGGCTACGGCCTGGGCCAGTTCGGCGCCGACTGGATCGCCGGCAAGCAGGTGCCCCGCGTCGTCGTGGCCAAGGGCGTGAAGCTCGACTCGCCGGCCGCGGTGTCGGCGTTTCAGACCGCCAGCGCTGACCCGGCCAGTGTGTTCGCGGACCGCGCTCGTTACGAGAGCTTCCTGCCCTTGTTCGGCAACGTCAGCCATGCCACGAGGAAGACGTACTGGACCAAGGCGGTCGACCCGCCGAAGGCCTAGGAGGCAGCGAGCTCGCTGTCGTTGAACGCGAGCAGGGCCGAAGCGCCCTCGAGGGCGTGCGCCTCGAGGAGGTGGCAGACGATGCGGAAGAACTGCCCGTCGCGGACGTCGTCCCAGGTGGTCGGTACGGACTCGAAGCGGTCCATGGCGGTTTCCCTTGTCTTCCTACGTCGAGGAGGTGATGTCCTGACCATCGACCCCTACGACAGCGGAGGACATGGCCCAAAACGGGCACATCCGGCATTCCGCAGTGACTAGGGACCTCCTAGTCCTGGGCATTGCGCTGACGTTGCCGCGCATCTACAGTCTGCCTTGACTGTAACCTCTGGAGGATCCTCGTGCCGCTGCTCTCCGCCCCTGTGACCGAGTGGACCGTCGCCCCGGGCTACGAGCCCGTACGGGACGCCTTCCTGGCAGGGATGGACTCGTTCGGCGTCGGCGGTGGCGCCTACTGCGCCTACGTCGACGGCGAGGTGGTCGTGGACCTCTGGGCCGGCGAAGCGCAGCCGGGGCAGCCGTGGCTCGCCGGCACCACGACGGTCATCATGTCAGCGACGAAGGGCTTCGCCGTCCTGTGCATGCAGCTGCTCGTCGACCGCGGGTTGATCGAGCTCGACGCCCCCGTGGCCACGTACTGGCCGGAGTTCGCCCAGAACGGCAAGGAGGGCGTGCTCATCCGCCACGTCCTCAGCCACACCGCCGGGGTCATCGGCTACGAGAAGGCGTACGAGGTCACCCGCTTCGACGGGACCGGGTGGGACGACTACGACGGCATCGCTGCCGGCCTCGCGGCCGCGGCGCCGGCCTGGGAGCCGGGGACGAAGCACGGCTACCACGCCCTCACGGTCGGCTGGCTGATCGGCGAGATCGTCCGGCGCGTGACGGGCAAGTCCTTGGGCACCTTCTTCCGCGAGGAGATCGGCGACCCCCTCGACCTGGAGTGCTGGATCGGCACACCGGCGCAGGAGATGCACCGAGTGGCCCGGGTGCACAAGACCTACACCGGGCACTTCCCGTCGTTCGTGCGGAAGACCCACGAGGTCATGATGAGGGAGACGCTCGACCCGAGCACGCTGATCGGCAAGGCGTTCATGGGCAACGGGACGACCAGCGGGATCCACGAGCTCGAGAGCGTGTTCAACAACCCGACCATGCTGGCGGCCGAGTTCCCCGCCGGCGGCGCCACCTGCAACGCCCGGGCCCTCGCTCGGACCTGGGCCATGATGGCAGGCGGCGGCGCGCTGGACGGCGTCCGGGTCCTGTCTCCTGAGATCGTCGAGGCCTGGAGCCGCGTCGTCCAGAACGAGACCGACGAGCTGATGGTCGACCTGCCCGTCCCGAAGCTCGCCTCGGCGCTGACCAAGGGCAAGACCCCTCGCACGGTGGGTCACCTCGGCAACATGGCCATGCCCGGCATCGGAGCCCGCTTCGGTCCCAACCCGAAGGCCTACGGCGCCGAAGGGCTGGGCGGCCAGGAGGGGTTCTGCGACGTCGAGAGCGGGATCGCCGTCGGCTTCGTACGCAGCGATCTGGCGATGATGGACACCTTCCAGCCGGCGGTCACCAACGTGCTGTACGAGTGCGCCCGCAAGCAGGGGCGCTCGGTCTTCGTACCCCCGGCCGTCCCTCGCTGGAAGGCGCCGGCCGTCCGCGCGCTGGGGACGTTCATGCGCAAGCGCATCGGCGTGCCGCCCGTGAGCGCCCGCCGCTGAGTCGGTCGCACCAACAAGGGGTGCAGACGAAACCTGTGGCGGGTCACGAAGCCCTCTCCTGCTGAGGTCGGGAGACTTGAGCACATGACTGCTGTCGCTGGCACGGACGTCCTCACGATCGGCGAGCGGCTCGGAGAGCTCGCCGCCGCAGACCCCGACGCTGCTGCCATCACGTGCGGCGATGCGTCGGTCACGCGTGCGGAGCTGGAGAGCAGGACGAACCGCCTGGCCCGGGCCTACCTGGCCGCCGGCGTCACGGCGGACTCGCTCGTCACGATCGGGCTGCCGAACAGCATCGAGTTCCTCGAGGCGGCTATCGCCGTCTGGAAGTGCGGAGCCACGCCGCAGCCCATCTCCTCGCGGCTGCCCCCGCGCGAGCGAGAGGCGATCATCGACCTCGCACAGCCCACCCTGGTCGTCGGGGTCGACCCCGCGGAGGTGACGGGCCGGCCCGTCATCCCGGCCGGCTTCGAGCCCGACCCGTCCCTGGACGACAGCCCGCTGCCGCCGCTCGCCGCGGCCTGCTGGAAGGCACCCACGTCCGGCGGCAGCACCGGCCGGCCGAAGCTCATCGTGTCGACCCAGGCGGCGAACGTCGACGCGGTCGCGCCCTTCGGCTACCTGCTCGGCATGGTCGACAACGGGACGTCGCTGGTCACCGGTCCGCTGTACCACAACGCGCCGTTCCTGGTCTCGTCCTGCACCCTGGTGCTCGGCGGTCACGTCGTCCTCATGCCGCGCTTCGACGCCGCCCAGGCCGTCGCGCTGGCCGCGTCGTTCGGCACCGACTGGGTCTACCTCGTCCCCACGATGATGAACCGCATCTCCCGGCTGCCGCGGGAGGAGAAGGCCGCCTTCCCGCCCGAGGAGCTGCGGGTCGTCATGCACATGGCGGCACCCTGCTCGCCCGTCCTCAAGCGCGAGTGGATCGAGTGGATCGGGCCGGAGCGCCTCTGGGAGCTCTATGCCGCGACCGAGGTCCAGGCCGCCACCGTCATGACGGGCGTGGAGTGGCTGGCCAAGCCGGGCACGGTCGGCAAGCCGGTCGTCGGCGAGATGAAGGTCCTCGACGAGGACGGCAACGAGGTGCCGCGGGGCACGGTCGGCGAGCTCTGGATGCGTCGCGGCGAGGGACTTGCGAACCCCTACAAGTACCTCGGTGCCGAGGCCCGGGCCGACGCCGACGGCTGGGAGTCCGTGGGTGACATGGGGAGCATCGACGAAGACGGCTACGTCTTCCTCGCCGATCGCAAGAGCGACATGATCCTGGTCGGCGGCTCCAACGTGTACCCGGCCGAGATCGAGGGAGCGCTGCTCGAGCACCCGCAGGTGCGTGGCGCCGTCGTCATCGGCATGCCGCACCCGGACCTCGGTCAGGTCCCGCACGGGCTGGTCGAGCTCGACGCCGACGTCAGCGATGACGACCTTCGCGCCTTCCTCGCCGAGCGGCTCGTCTCCTACAAGATCCCCCGTGCCTTCGAGCGCGTCACGGACCCGCTGCGCGACGACGCAGGCAAGGTCCGGCGGTCCGCCCTCATCGCCCAGCGGATGCCCTCGTGAGCCGCTCGCTCGGCGCGAAGGTCGTCGACAGGGCGCTGAGCAAGGCCTTCGGGCTTCCCGCTGCCACGTCGGGCTACTCGGTGGTGCGGAACGTCCCCGTCCCGATGCGTGACGGGGTGACCCTCCTCGCGGACCACTACGTCCCGAGCGGGAAGCCGCGCGGAACCCTCCTGGTCCGAAGCCCGTACGGCCGCGCCGGCGCGTTCGGTCTGGTGTACGCGCGGCCCTACGCCGAGCGCGGCTTCCACGTCGTCGTGCAGAGCGGCCGCGGGACCTTCGGGTCCGGTGGCGACATCAACGCCTTCTACGGTGAGGTCGAGGACGGTGCGGACACCGTCGCCTGGTTGCGCGAGCAGGACTGGTTCACCGGCAGCTTCGCCACGCTCGGCGTCTCCTACCTCGGCATCACCCAGTGGGCCATCCTCATGGACCCGCCCCCGGAGATGGTCGCCGCGCTGATCATCTCGGCGCCGCACGACAGCGCGCGGCTCCTCTACCCCGGTGGTGCCTTCGCGCTGCAGTCCGCCGCCGGGTGGACCGACCTGATGCTGCACCAGGAGGACCACGGCGTCGTCGTGGGCACGATCGCCGGCCTGGTCAACGGCGACAAGCGGATCGCCCCCGTGCTCAACGAGCTCTCGCTGAAGGACGGTGCGCACAAGGCGTACGGCGACCGGGCCCCGTGGCACGACGTCTGGCTGGAGCAGACCGACATCACAGCCGCCTACTGGGAGTCCGGCATCCTCGATGCGGCGCTGGAGCGGTGCAACGTGCCCGTCCTGCTCTACAGCGGCTGGCAGGACATGATGCTCGAGCAGGTCCTGGAGCAGTACGACGCCCTGGCCGCTCGCGACGTGGACGTCCAGCTGGTGGTCGGCCCGTGGAACCACACGGACATGCTCCTGAAGGCCGGTGGCCTCATCGCCCGCGACAGCCTGGCGTGGTTCGCAGAGCACCTCGCCGGCGACGGCAAGCGCCTCGAGCTCAGCCCCGTGCGCATCTTCGTGACCGGTGCTGAGGAGTGGCGCGAGCCGGTGCTCTGGCCGGTGCCCACGACACCCGAGACCCTCTACCTGCAGCCGGGGGGAGGGCTGGGGGCCGAGGCTGTCTCCGGCACTGCCTCGACCTTCACCTACGACCCGACGGACCCGACCCCGAAGGTCGGGGGGCTGACGAACGCGCGGACCGCGGGGCGTCGCGACAACACCGCGCTCGAGGCGCGGGGGGACGTCCTGACCTTCACCGGCCCGGTGCTCACACGGGACCTCGAGGTCATCGGTGCGCCCCTCGTCGAGCTGGCGCACACGAGCGACAACCCGCACTGCGACCTGTTCGTCCGGTTGTGCGAGGTGGATGCGAAGGGAAGGTCCTGGAACCTCGCGGAGCGCTTCGTCCGACTCACCTCCGCCACGGAGGTCGTGACCCTGGAGCTGAGCTCGATCGCGCACCGCTTCACGGCAGGCACCCGACTGCGCCTGCAGGTCTCGGGAGGCACGCACCCGCAGCACGACCGGAACCTCGGCACGGGCGAGCCGCCCGCAACGGGACGGACCACGCGGCCGTCGACCCGCACGATCGCGCACGGGCCGTCGAAGCTGGTCCTGCCTGTCCCGTCGTAGCCTCGAGGTCGTGAGCGACGAGGAGTGGCAGCCGGTCGCAGCTGCGGCTGCCGCCACCCTCGATGCTCTCGACGAGGTGATCGTCGGTGTCAGCCGGGCGATCCGCGAGTCCGTGCCTGAGTACGCCTACGTGTCCGACGAGCAGCTCAAGGCCGCGACCACCATCAACGTGACGGCCATGCTGCTCGCGCTGCGCGACCGCCGGCACCTGAACGCGCAGGAGCTCGAGGACTTCTCCACGACGGTGCAGGAGCGGGCCCGCAACGGCGTGCCGATCGACGAGTACCTGCTGGCCGTGCTGACTGCTGAGGCTGAGATGTGGGAGCAGCTGTGGAAGCGGGCTGCGGACGTGCCGGAGGCGCGCAGGTCCGAGGCGTTCGCGCTGCGGTTCGCCAACGTCAACAGCGTCACCCGCATCACCGTCTCGGCGCACCGTCGGATCGAGCTCGTCACGGCACGCGAAGACCAGGAGCGCCGCGCGCTGGCCCTTCGGGCTCTGCTGCGCGGGGGACTCGACCCTGCTGACGAGCGGGAGCACCTGGCGCAGCTGGGGCTGAGCCCTGGGCGTCCGTACTTCGTCGTGCGGGCGAGGGGGCGAGGCTCGATGACGAGCGACCAGCTGCCCCGGGCCCTCGCAAAAGGGCTCGACCGCCCCCCGCACTCGGCGTTCGTGCTCTGGGGGGAGGACACGGTCGGCCTGCTGCGCGATCATCCGGCCGACGTCACCGGGCTGACGGCGGGCCTCGCCGGACCGGTGTCGCTCCATCAGCTCCCCAAGGCGCACTCGCAGGCCACGAGCGCGTTCGAGACGGCCTGGGCCCTCGGACTCGACGGCGCGTACGACCTGCCGGGTCTCGGTCTGCGGGCCGCCGTGCAGGCGTCACCCGAGGTGGGGGAGGCCCTCCGCGAGAAGTACCTGTCCCCCTTGAGCTCCTCCGGGAGCTTGGGGGACGAGCTGCTCGCCACCATCCGGGCCTTCCTCGAGTCCGGGAGCCGGCGGGAGGCCACCGCGACGAAGCTGCACGTGCACCACAACACCGTCGGGTACCGGCTCAACAGGTTCAGCGAGCTCACCGAGGCTGACCTGTCGGACCTGACCACCCTCGCCGAGCTGCACTGGCTGTTCGTGGACCTGGACCTCCGACCTCGGGGCTGAGGCGCTGTGGTCCGGACCACAAGGCTCTCCGGTGAAACCTGTGTGTGCCCCTGAAGCCTCGTTTCTGGGCCTCGGGCAAGACTGGCTGCATGCTCTCTCGGCACCGACTTCCTGTTGCAGCGGCTCTGGTGTGCGCTGCGCTGACCGCCTGCGGCTCCACGGTGCAGGTGTCCTCGACCGGCGGTGGCGCCGGGTCGACCGACACCGGCCTGGGAACAGCAGGTGCGCCGCTCGCCGACGGCTCCACCGGCAGCGACACGGTGCCCGGGGCGAACGGCACGACAGCAGGCGCGGGCGGCTCGGCGACCTCTGGGAGCGCTCCCGTGGGTGGGAGCAGCTCGACCTCCGGCTCCGGTCCCGTCACCGGGGCCGGGACCACGACGGGCACGTCCGCGTCGAGCGGCTCGTCCTCGCCGTCCGCCACAGGCATGGCCGCCAAGGGCCCGGGGTGGGACGCGAAGACCGTGTACATCGGCATCACGACGCAGCAGGACGTGCAGCAGGTGGCGCAGGCGGCGGGTGTCAAGAGCGTCGACTCCGGCAACCAGAAGGCCGACGTCGAGGCCATGATCAAGCACTACAACAGCCTGGGCGGGCTGTTCGGCCGGCAGATCAAGGGCGTCTACTTCGACGTCCAGACGACCGGAAACGCCGACACGCAGGCCCAGGCCGCCTGCTCGGCGTTCACGCAGGACCAGCGGGTCATCGCCGTGTACGCGGCGGCGCTGGTGGCAGACACCCCGAACTTCCGTCAGTGCCTGGCGAAGGCCCGCATCCCCGTGCTCGCCGGCGGCGCACAAGCCTTCGACGACAAGGTCTTCAACGACCTGCAGGGGTACTACAACCTGATGCCGTTCCCGAGCTGGACGCGCCTTGCGCCTGCCTACGTCAACCGTCTCGTCGCGCAGAAGTACTTCACCGGCTGGGACACCGCTCTCGGGAAGGCCAGCTCGTCCGCCCCTGTCAAGACAGGCTTCCTCTGTCCCGACACCCCGGTCGGACGCCGGGTCGGGGCGCTGATGAACAAGGAGATGAAGCGCGCCGGTTACGGGTTCACCGACGAGGTCTACTACACCTCTGACGGCAGCGTCTCCGGTTATGTGCTGGCGTTCAAGGCCGACAAGGTCACCCACGTCATCGTGTGCGACCTCGGGCTGTTCGTGTTCGCCGAGCAGGCGGAGTCACAGCACTACCGGCCTCGCTACGGCATCTCGACGTTCAACACCCCGGTCCTGTTCCTGCAGGGCACGGTGCAGCCGGCGCAGCTGGCCGGGTCGCTCGGTCTGGGCTTCATCCCGACGCTGGACGTCGACGACGCGCACGACCCGAGCAAGCAGGACTTCCCCTCCGCCACGGCCTGTCGAGACATCGCCGCCAAGAGCAACCTGAGCTACACGCCCGACCGCCGGTTCGCTCGCGCCGTCCTCTACGACACCTGCGACATCGTCGGCCTGATCGTGACGGGCGCCAAGAGCGCGGGCTCCTTCCTCGGCCCGCAGCTCAAGCAGGGCATCGGGGTCGAAGGGGCCCGGCTCCGCTCTGCGACGACCTTCGTCAGCGGGTTGTCGCCCACGGTCCACGCGATGCCCTCAGCGACCCGCGACATCTACTACGACGGCGGGTGCCAGTGCTACCAGTACCGAGGGGCGACCCTGCGCATGTAGACCGGCAGCTCTTGCCGCCCGCGGCCCTCGCGCGAGAGGCTGGCTCATGACCGTTCGTGAGCTGGTGGACGCTGGCGAGCTCGAGGAGCTCGTCGGTGGAGAGCTTCCCGTGATGATCGGCTTCGTCGCCCAGGCCTGCGGGCCGTGCCTGCAGCAACGTCCGGTCTGGGACGAGCTGAGCCGCACCCAGGCGGAGGACCTGGTGGTCGTGCTCGTCGACGTCGATCGGGTGCCGGCCCTGCGCGAGGCCTACGGCGTCCAGGGACTGCCGACGACGGCCCTCGTCGTGGACGGGCAGCTTCGCGAGCTCCAGTCCGGACTGCGCACCACCCGGATGCTCCTGGAGCTCCTGGGCCAGCCGGCTTCCTGACCGGCGGCGTGTGCTCACCCCGCCATCTGCCGCTTGAACTCCTCGACCCAGTCCGGGTCCATCAGCTTCTTGATCAGGTAGGTGTGCGCCTCGAGCCCGTCCCGCTCGCGCAGCTTGTCCCGCCACCACGCGTCCACGACAGGACGCAGGTCCAGCGGGACGGCGATGACGACGTCGTCGAGGACGGTGATGTGACGGTCGCGCCCCAGGGCGTCCGCGACCTGCACGAAGGTGGGCCACTCCTCAGGACGGTGCTGCAGCATCGGACCGAAGAAGGCCCGCGCATCGTCGATGAGGATCACGGACGCCGCGGCATGCGGGTGCTGCTCGATCACCGCGAGCTCCTCCAGCACCGGGCACTCGCGGATGTGGGCGGGGGTGTCGTCCGCACCGAACGTGCCGCCGTGCCCGTCCAGCCAGTAGAGCGCCGGCCCGGGGACGTCCTTCAGCATCTTCGGCAGGACCTCGGGGGAGTAGCCCTCGTACAGGCTGATGTTGCTCTTGTGCGCGGTGCGATCCCTTGCCTGGCCGAGGATCTCGGGCTTGAGCTCGCACGACCACACGTGCTGGACGACCTCCGCCAGCATGAGGGCGGAGCCGCCGAGGTAGGTGCCGGTCTCGACGGCGTACCGGAGACCCGCTGCCTGGACGAGCGCGGAGGCCAGGTCGAACGGGATGCTGAAGGTGACGGAACCCATGGCAGAGTGAAGCAGATGATCGAGCAGGTGATCGCCGAGTGGCACGCGTTCGTCGAGACCCCGTCGACAGCGGGCTTGCACGCCCTTCTGGCTGAAGACTGCGTGTTCCTGTCGCCCATCGTCTTCACGCCGCAGCGCGGCCGCGACCTCACCGCGATGTACCTGCTCGCCGCCTCGCAGACCCTCGGCCAGGGCGGTTTCCGCTACACGAAGCAGGTGCTGGCGGCAGACACGGCGGTGCTCGAGTTCGAGACGACGCTCGAGGGGAAGTACGTCAACGGCGTCGACATCATCACGTGCAGCTCGGCCGGGCAGATCGTGGAGTTCCGGGTGATGATCCGGCCGCTGCAGGCCGTCAACCTGGTGCACGCCCAGATGCAGGCGATGCTGCAGTCACTCCAGGGCTAGCAGGAGTCAGCGCGCCGCCGTCGAACACTCCCGAAACACCGGAGGGACGTCGCATGCGCTCAGGTCTGGTCCGCACGGTGGTGGCGCTCGGCGCGGCCGCCTCCTTCGCCTTCACCGCGTCGGCGCCCGCAGCCGTCCCCGTGACGTCGATCGACAAGGACTGCTTCGCGCCCCAGGTGCGGTTGGACCCGAAGGTCGTGAACGGCGTCGCCACCAACCCTGCGTGGCTCGCGCGCGACGCGGCGAACCAGTACTGCGCGACGCTGCGGATCCGGGATCAGGCAGCGAGCCCTGCCTACGGCACGGGGAACCTCACTCTGGGCGCCCAGCTGTACGGGCAGAAGGCGCAGGAGCAGCTGGCGGACGGGCCCGGCCACCTGCACGGTGGCCTCACGACGCTGGTCCCGGGCTCGCAGTCCGCGGACGCCTTCCGCTCCGTGGAAGCCTGGGAGAAGCTGACCGGCGGCACCGTCACGCGGGTCACCTTCACGTCGAGCGACGGGGCCCGGCTGCACGGTCACCTCTGGATGCCGCCGAAGTCCCTGCCCAAGCCGCGCGCCGGCTACCCGGGCGTCGTGATCACCGACGGCTCGGTGCAGGCCTACGAGCAGCTCTACTACTGGGCAGCGCAGGGCCTCGCGCAGTACGGCTACCAGGTCCTCACCTACGACGTACAGGGCCAGGGCGAGTCCGACCTCCTGCCGGCCGACTGCTCACCGTCGTCCTGCCAGGGCGTGCCCTACCAGCAGAACTACAACTTCTACCAGGGCGCCGAGGACTCGCTGAGCTGGTTCGACTCGAAGGCCAACCCCGGCTTCGCATCGTTGGACCGCAGCGAGCTGGGCATCGCCGGGCACTCCCTCGGAGCGGCCGCGGTGAGCTGGGTCGGGCAGTGCGACACGAGGGTGAAGACCCTCGTGGCATGGGACGACCTGCAGCCGATCGACATCACCAAGTGCGCAGCGAACGTCACGGTGCCGAAGGCGTTCCGCGCCACGAAGCTGGACACCCCCGCCCTGGCCACGACGAACGACTACGAGTTCAACGTGCAGCCCGCGTCTGCTCCGCCGAACCCGCATGGCGGCACGAACGGTGGCGGTGGTGCGGGCGACTCCGGTTACCTCAGCCTCGTCAAGGCCGGCGTCGACAGCCAGCTCGTGTCGTTCCGCAACGGCACCCACCTGACGTACTCGTACATCCCGCTGGTCCTGCCCTCGAACCAGCTGAGCGAGCGGTTCGCCTTCTACTACACGCTCGCCTGGTTCGACCAGTACCTGCGGCACGGCGCGAACCCGTACACGCCGGTGCCCGCGATGACCCGCCTCACGACCCTGGGCGGGTACGACGCCAGCGCCGACAGGAGCAGCCGCGGCGTCGTCTCCTTCGGGACCGGGACGTACGACGCGTCTGCCGGCAACCAGCCGTACCTGGTGAAGGGCATCTCCATCCCGGACTCCCTGTCGTTCTACTACTTCTCGCAGTACCGGCTGACGGACCCGCGCACGCGTGCGGTGCGGACCTGCCTGGACATGGTGGCGCACTGCCCGAAGAAGCAGCCCGCGACGCCCTAACCGGTGATCTGCAGGATCTCTTGCGCGACGTCTGGCCACAGGGCTCGCGGGAGGTCGTGGCCCATTCCGGAGAAGCCGACGAACCGGGCGCCGCGAATGAGCCGGGCGAGCGCCAGGCCGCCGCTGGGTGCGACGAGCGGGTCGTGCAGCCCGTGCATCACCACCGTCGGAAGGCTCACCTGCGTCAGGGCCTTCGTCCGGTTGGGCTGCGCGAGGGTCGCGCCGAGCTGCCGCGCGTAACCGCGACCGTCCTGCGCGCGGTCGAAGCTCTCGTCGGCGATCTTGCGCACGAAGGACTCGTCGAACAGCGCACCGCGGGAGCCGATCAGGCGGAAGGTCGCCACCGCGTCCTCGACTGCCTGGGCCTTGTCCGAGGCCTGACGTCCCCTGGCCAGCGCAGGTAGCAGCGCCGGCTTCGCCTGGCCCACCCGGCGCGACCCCGTCGAGGTCATGATGAGCGTCTGGCTGAGGAACCGCTCCGGGTGCGCGATGACCGCGGTCTGCGCGATGAAGCCGCCCATGGACGCACCCACGACGTGCGCCCTCTCGAGGCCGAGACCGTCGAGCACGCCGATCAGGTCGTTCGCCATGTCCCTGACCCGGTAGGCGGGCTTGCGTCGCCGGAGGGCAACGGCCCGGAAGTCGGGGACGGGGAGGTCGTCGAGGTGCGTCGAGAGCCCCACGTCACGGTTGTCGTAGCGGACGACGTAGCGACCGGCTGAGGCCAGCTCCTCGCACAGCTGCTCGGGCCACGCGATCATCTGCATGCCGAGCCCCATGACCATCACGATCGGGGGCGAGGTCGGGCTCCCGAACGTGTCGTACGCGAGGGTGAGGCCGTTCGCCTCGACGGTGCTCAGGACGCGTACCGGGCAGCGGAACGGGCGCGCGCCTTCGCGGCCTCGATCTCGCGGTCCTTCGGTGGCGCGGCCGTGACGAGCTGGTCCAGGAGGCTGCGCGAGGCTGCGGCGACGCGCGTGACGGCCTCCTCGAAGGCCTCCGCGTTCACCTGGGCGGGCTTCGTGGTTCCGGAGATCTTGCGCACGAACTGCAGGGCAGCGGCGCGGACCTCGTCATCGGTGACAGGCGGCTCGAAGTTGTTCAGCGGTTTGATGTTCCGGCACATGGGACAAGCCTAGGTCGTGGCTGAGCGCCCGGAGGACCGGCTCCCTGCGCGGTGCACCGTGGGCGACTGCCAGAACCTCAGCGTCGCCTACAAGCGGATCGTCACACCGTCGGCGACCGTGCGGCTTCGGGTGTGTCGACGCCACGCCTCGCTGTTCCCCTAGCGGCGGCTCGACCGACGACGACCGGGTTCTCGCGCGTCCTGTCAGGATGTGCCCATGAAGGACGCAGCTGACAGCCGACGCCGGGGCACCGTTCGCTCGCCCCTCGTGATCGGCGTCGACATCGGCGGCACCAAGGTGCTGGCCGGCGTGGTGTCCGGCACCGGCGACATCCTGGACAGCGTCCGGGCCAGCACCCCTGACCGGGGGCAGTCGCCGCAGGTCGTCGAGGACGCCATCCACAGGGTCGTCCGAGAGCTGATGACGCGGCACCACGTCCAGGCCGTCGGGATCGGAGCCGCCGGCTTCGTGGACGCCGCTCGAGCCACCGTGCTGTTCGCCCCGCACCTGTCGTGGCGCCACGAGCCGCTCAAGGAGCGGATGACTGATCGCCTGGGCGTTCCGGTCGTCGTCGAGAACGACGCGAACGCGGCGGCGTGGGCGGAGTACCGCTTCGGTGCAGGGCGAGGGGAGAGCGACCTGGTGGCCGTCACCCTCGGCACCGGCATCGGTGGGGGGATCGTGCGCGACGGCAAAGTGGTCCGCGGCCGCTACGGCCTGGCCGGCGAGTTCGGGCACATGCAGGTCGTGCCGGGCGGGCACCGCTGCGAGTGCGGCAACCGCGGCTGTTGGGAGCAGTACTCCAGTGGCAACGCCCTGGTGCGTGAGGGCCGCGAGCTGATCGCCGCCAACTCGCCCGTCGCTCACGTGCTCGCGCGGCTCACCGGCAACGATCCGTCGAAGCTGACCGGACCGATGGTCGCGCACGCTGCTCAGCAGGGCGACCCCGCAGCCCTTGAGCTGCTGGTCGAGGTCGGGCACTGGCTCGGCGTCGGGCTCGCGAACCTGGCGGCGGCGTTCGACCCGGGGACCTTCGTGATCGGGGGCGGTGTCAGCGACACGGGCGAGCTGCTGCTGGGTTCAGCTCGCGAGTCCTTCCGCAAGACGCTCACCGGTCGCGGCCATCGACCTGAGGCTCGCATCGAGCGCGCGCTGCTCGGCAGCAACGCGGGGCTCGTCGGTGCTGCGGACCTGGCGCGCGAGGCGGTACGTCGGCCGCTCCGCCGCCGAACCGTCTGACCGTCCGGGAGGCTCAGGACTCGGCGACGGCCTTGATGCGCTCGAGGGTCTGGCGCATGCCGTCCTCGTTCGTCTTCCCGCGCAGCTTGCCGAACAGCAACCAGTACGCCTTCATCGGCAGCCGGTTCTCGAGGCGGAACGACTCAGTGACGTCTGTTCCGCCGCCGTCGGTCGGGGTCAGCTCGTAGCGCCAGTTGTTCACGGTCGCGCCGGCGGCACCGACGTTGAAGCCGAACGCCTTGCCGGGCTCGCACTCGGTGACGGTGCAGTCGGTCCAGTACACCGGCCCGCGCCCGTTGCGCTTCACGTGCCCGCGGAACGTCGCGCCGACGGCGGGACCGGTCGCGCCGCCCGTCCACTCCGCCTCGAAGGTCTCGGGGGAGTAGAGCCCGATCTTGGCGACGTCGCTGACGAGCTCCCAGATGTCCTGGGCGGGGGCGGACATGTGGACGGTGACGGATCCCTGCATGCTCGCAGCATGTCAGAGCGGCTAGGACACGTGCAGCAGCACGCTGACCTTCGCCCGGGGGTTGGGCGAGGAGGTGGCACAGGCGGGGTCGGTGCCGCAGTCGCCGTAGAAGGAGGCCCACGCGGAGCCGTCCGGCGCGACGTCGAGATCGATGTAGTCGTCCTGCGCTACGGAGGGCGAGGTCACGAGGACGCTGCGTCCGTCGTGGACCGTAGAGGTGACGAACGAGGAGCCCCGCAGCACCGTCACCGAGCCGTCCCAGCCGGCGCCCTTGTGGGCCGTGAGGTAGGCGACCGCGAGCTGGCCGGGGCCGCGCAGCGCCAGCGCCCACTGGCCCAGGGCGGCACCCCGCCGGGCCGGCGCCACGAGGTCGACCGGCTTGGTCCAGGTGCGCCCGAGGTCGCGTGAGGTGCGCAGCTGCAGCGCCGACCCGACCTGGGTCACGCCGTACATCGTGCCGCGCGAGTCCATCCGCAGCTCGTCGATCGCCGGCAGCGCCCGCACGACGGGGAAGGTCTTGGCTTCGTCTGTGCTGCGGGCCAGGAAGGTCCTGCTGCCGCACCGGACCAGGGTCCAGAGGCTGCCGTCGGATGCGCTCTGCGGGTAGTTGCCGTCCCCGGCCGTGAAGACCTCCTCGTCCCGCCCGCACTCGGCGTGGATGGGCACTCCGCGCCGCATGATGGTGGAGCGCTCCGACCAGGTGTGACCACCGTCGAGGGTCCGCCAGCAGTCACGCTGGACGTAGCTGAACAGCATGGTGTTGCCGCACCAGTACGCGACCCGCTCACCGGGGACCGGACGGTCGCCGCCGGCGGGCGTGGGGCCGGAGACGAAGCGCGGGTTCTCCGACTCGATGTAGCCCGGCGCCTGCGTGTGGAACCAGGTGCGGCCGTTGTCGTCACTGGTCATGAGGTGGGCGTAGCCGGCCGGTACCTGGTCGGTCACCGGTACGTCCCCGTCAGCGGGCACCGCCACCGGGCTGAGGGCGTAGTAGTAGAGCCGACCCGTCGCGCTGTCGATGTAGATCGCCCCGTCGGAAGCGACCCACTGGGCACCCGACGGGTAGACGAGGTGGAAGCTGCGGCCGCCGTCGCGACTGACGGCGAAGCCCGCCGGGGTGACCTGGGTCTGCGGCTTGGGCCCCGGTGCGCCCTTGACGAAGCCGGTGCCCGCCACCCCTGGCACGGTCTCCGCGGGCTGCTGGACGATGGTGCCGTCAGGGGCGACGCGCAGGTGCGTCTCGCTGGTGAGGAAGCCGGTCGACAAGGTGCAGGCGGCGCCCTTGTACGCCGCCGCCCTTCCGGTGGCCGTGAACGAGCTCGCGCGGGTGGGGGAGGCGCAGCCCGCCTGTCCGGTGGGCTGGCCCTGCGCCGGCACGGTCAGCAGCGCGGCGACGGGCAGGACGGCGAGCAGAGCAAGGCGTGAGCGCACGGCAACGACCTCTGTCCGGGAAGGGGTAACACCTGAGCAACGAACCGCGACCCGGCAGGTGACGGGCGAACTAGCGTGGAGGCATGCAGTCGGACCTCCTCGTGCACCTGCGTCGGGCGCGCGACCACGCCGATCTGAACTACCGCGAGCCGCTCGACCTCGACGCCCTCGCGGCGGTCGCAGGGCTCAGCAAGTTCCACTTCCAGCGGCTGTTCACCGCTACGTACGGCCGCTCGCCCGCGGAGTACGTCTCACTGCGGCGGCTCGAGCGGGCGCAGGACCTGCTGCGGGCCACGAACCTGACCGTCACCGAGGTGTGCCACGCGGTCGGCTTCACCAGCCTCGGTTCGTTCAGCAGCCGCTTCCGAGACCTCGTCGGCGAGACGCCCAGTGCCTTCCAGGCCCGGTACGCCGGTTCAGGCGCCCCGCACATCCCAGGTTGCTACGTGTTCATGCGCGGGTTCCAGGAGTCCGCAAGCCAGGAGAAGCCGACCGGCCCTTGAGGGGCCTAGCGTCAACCGCATGATCACCAACATCTCCATCGCCCCCGTGTACGTCCGCGACGTCGACGCCTCAAAGGCATTCTACATCGATGTCTTCGGGTTCGAGGACAAGGACGACATCACCATGGGCGACTACCTCTTGTGCACGTTCGTCCACCCCAACCAGCCCGAGCTCATGGTCCACCTAACGGTCCCCGGCTACCCGCACACGCAGCTGACGATCGACGCCATCAACCGCGCGATCGACGAGGGGGTCTGGCACGGCCTCGGCATGCAGGTGGATGACTGCCAGAAGACCTTCGAGGAGCTGTCGGAGAAGGGCGTGACGTTCCTGCAGGAGCCCTCGAAGCGGCCGTACGGCACCGAGGCGGTCTGTCGCGACAACTCGGGGAACTGGGTCGTCCTCGTCGAGCCCACGGAGTTCACGCCCGAGGACTTCGCCTAGCCCGTTTGAGGGGGCGGACCTCGATGAGGTCGAGGTGGAGCTCCCGTCGCGCGATGCTCCCGTTCTCGTAGGTGTCGAGGTATCGCAGGTGCCAGACCAGGTCAGTCTGCTCGTCGAGGACGTGGTGGGCGACGCAGGCGATCCGGCCGCGGTCGCCGTCGTAGACCTCGCCGACGATCGCGTGGAACGTGCGCACGAGCCCGGTGAGGGGCTGCATGGACTCCTCGATGGCGGCCCGTCCGCGGTGCTCGAGGACGGGGTCGAGCACCTTCGGTGGATCCGGGACGGCCAGCACCCCGTCGGGGGTGAACAGGGCTGCTGCTCCGGCGAAGTCGCGGTCGTCGACCAGGGCGGCGTACCGGTGCGCCAGGCTCACGACAGGCCGAGGCGCTCGGCGCACGCGGACAGCTCGTCCTTCACGAAGGCCAGGTCGGGCGAGGGGGTGAGGTCGAGGACGATCCGGGTCGCACCCAACGCTTGGAGCGAAGCAGCCTTGTCGGAGGTGATGCGACTGACGAGGTGGCCCAGGGAGAGCTCGAGCCGTCTCCCGGCGACCTCGTTCATCGTCGTCACCAGCTCCTGCAGTCGCTCACCTGTGACCCCCAGGGGCTGCAGCCCGTCACCGAGCCGCCCCGCGCGGCGGGCGGCGGCAAGGGAGTGGCCGCCGACGTGGATCGGGATGCGGTGAGCCGGCTTCGGGTAGCTGACCGCGCCGGCGAAGGAGAAGAACTCGCCGTCGAAGTCGACGCCCTCGGGCCCGCCGTCCCACAGCGCACGCAGCAGGGCGATCTGCTC
>JAODNB010000130.1 GCA_025464795.1 Frankiales bacterium | reverse complement strand
GGTCTCCCGTCGGGTTTCCCTGGTTGTAGTCCCAGACGGACTTCTCCTCGACGGCGACGGCGCTGATGTACTTCAGGCCGTTGCCGCGGTCGTCTGCTTTCTGCAGGTTGGACAGGAAGGTCAGGGTGGTGTCGCCGTAGTGCACGACCGCCTGCTCGACCTGCTTGGCGTAAGCCTGAACCTTCGGGTCGGCCAGGTTGCCGAGAGTGAGGTCACCCGAGAGCCCGGTCGCAGCGACGTAGGTCCCGATGGTGGCGTTGAGGCCCGAGGTGGAGAAGTTCGGGTTGGTCTTGCCAAGGGTGAAGGGCCCGTACGGCTGCCCGACCGATCCCCATCCTCTGGGATCGCGGGCCAGCTTGTAGACGGTGCCCCAGCCCAGGTCCTTGTTGTTGGGCCAGCCGAGGGAGACCGCCATGGGCTTGGGCATCGCGATGACCAGCGGGGTGTTGGCGATCGACTGCGGCTTCGTCTTCCCGATCAGGTCAGGCTTGTCGAGCGCCGTCGTCTTCTGCTGCAGCAGACCGGTCCACGAGCTGGCCGCTGGGGACCAGACGTCCGGCCGGGGGCCGTCCGTGGCCTCGTCCCAGCCCCGGGCGAGGGCGTCAGCCGCTCCACCGGACGCCTTGCTCACGACGGAGACGGTGGCGCATCCGCCGGCGACCTTCGTGCCGTCCCACTCCGCCGCGATCTGCTTCAGCAGGGCGGCCTTCTCCGACGAGGCGGTCAGGTTGACGACGATCCTGCATCCGTTGGCGCTCCGGGGCTTCGGGTCGCTCGTCGTCCCCGCCGAGGGGCTGCTGCTGCCGCCGGTGAAGGACTTGACCGCGACGATCAGGCCGACGCCCACGAGGGCCGCCACGATGAGCGGCGCTCGCTTCGTCCCTGCAGCCATCTGACCCCCTGGTCGGCGTGTGTCACGTCCATCCTCACACCTCGACCCGACGAACGATGTCCCGGGCGCGCCATCACACCCCGCACGTTGCGTCTGACAGCACGTCGGCCCTTCTCCGAGCGAGGACGTCCGTCAGGGCGGGGAGGGCGTGACAGAGATGACTTGACATAATATCGATTATCGGCGAACGGTTACGGGGAGGGGAGCGGGGCTGCTTCCTCCGGGTCGGTCACTCCTGCGGCTCGCCCGTGACGTCCCAGACGTGATGCACCAGGTCGTGCACGAAGTACTGGCCGAGGCTCACGATCGAGAAGGTCGCCCCGTCACTGCGAGACCCGGTGCGGTCCCACTGGTTCTCGTTCACTCCGTTGAAGCGACTGGCGGCGACCTGTGCCGCCTCCCACAGCTGCCCGGCGACGACGACAGGGTCCTGGGAGCCGTAGGCCTCAGCGTCCGCGGTCGCATCCTGGTCCCAGTTGGTGAAGCTCGGGTGCTCGGTCGCCAGCATCTCCTGCAGCCTCTGCTCGAAGATCTCGCAGGCATCGCGGGTGTGGCAGGCGTACTCGAGTGGCGACCACACCCCCGGCGCGGGCCGGGTCCGTGCGTCGGCGTCTGCCAGCCGGTCCTTCAACGTGCGCGCGGCCAGGAGCAGCCTCGTGCCGATGTCCTCGCGATGGAGCTCACCAGCCTCGAAGCCGCACTCCGGGCAGGCTGAGTCGAGGACCCATGTCCAGTCCTTGGTGTCCGGTGTCATCTGTGGCGCACCCCCAGGGCGACGGTAGAGCGGGGACGGGTCAAAGGGAATGATCTAGTGGGGAAGCCGCAGCAGGTGCACGGTCGAGCTGGCCCAGACCTTGCGGAGCACGACCTTCCGCAGAGCCCGTGAGGCGTCGATCATGTACCCGTCGCCGACGTAGATCCCGACGTGCGAGCCGGGTGGCCCGTAGACCACGAGGTCACCGACCTGAGCGTCCTTCAGAGCTACAGGCGTCCCCTTCGCCTCCAGGCCGGTTCGGGAAGCGGGAAGCACCGTGCCGCCGGCCTTGTGCCACACGTTGCGGACGAGGTCGACGTCGCCGATCGCTCTGTTGCCCAACCAGCCCTGGGCGAGTCGGGCAGCCCGCGTGGGCACCTTGGCGCCCGGACGGGAGCTCTTGGGCAGCCCCCCGAGCAGCTTGAGGCCCTTGGCAGTCGGTGTGATGGGCCCCGCGATGACGGGCGCGGCAGGAGCGACGACCGCAGGCGCGGGCGGGGGAAGCGCGGGCGGCGTCCACGGGAGGACCTTGACCATGCCCTTGCGCGGGACCCGTCCGAAGCGGACGGTGCCCGTCGACCAGACCAGGCGCTCGATGACGCCCGCGTTGGAGGACGAGGCGTCGATCATGCGCAGCGCCACGTCGTGCTTCCCGGGCGCGCTGCGGGCCTCGATGAGACCGACGTGGGACACCGGGTTCCCGAAGAACACGAGGTCCCCGGGGCGTGCTTGCTCCTTGGGGATCGGCACGGCCCAGGCCTGCTGGTCGCGGGCGGTCCTCGGAATGGCCTTCACACCCCCGACCTCGCGCCACAGCGTCGAGGTGAAGCCGGAGCAGTCCCAGGTGTGGTCGCCGGCGGCGCCCCAGGTGTAGGTATCGCCCAGGTGCGTGCGGGCGGCCTTGAGGACCGCCGCACCGGGGTCCTTCAGCTGTGCCCCGCTGCTCGTCCCGCCGGCGGCCGCGAACGACACGATCGCGAGGCCGACGCAGAGCGGGAGCGCGGCGAAGCGGCGGAGGAACTGAGAAGCCTCGCGGCGCACGGCGTGTCTCCTGGGACGGGTGGGACTCAAGTGGTAGATGAGCTCTCGGCAGGATGCACCCTAGACCTAAGTCCAGATGGGGACGATCCGGACAAGTGCGGACGGTCCCGGCACTCGAGGTGCGGACCGTGCCGGACGCGTGATCACCTCGGAGGTGGGTAGCGTGGAAGGGAGATCGGGTGAACCGGGGAATCCTCCTGGGCGTCCGATCGTTGAAGAGCGTGACACCCCTGTTCGGAGGCCCCCATGAGTGACCGCGTCCTGCGAGGCAGTCGCCTCGGCTCGGTGAGCTACGAGAGCGACCGGCACACCGAGTTCGCGCCTCGCTCCCTGACGTTCTACGACTGCCCGCACGGGCATGACACGTCGGTGCCGTTCGCTGCCGAGGCGGACATCCCCTTCACGTGGGAGTGCAAGGTCTGCGGCGCCACGGCCCTGCGCCGGGACGCTGAGCAGCCGGAGGCCAAGGCCTCGAAGCCGGTGCGCACCCACTGGGACATGCTCCTGGAGCGCCGGTCGATCGCCGAGCTCGAGGAGGTCCTGGCGGAGCGCCTCGCTGTGCTGCACCAGCACCAGGGCGCCGTGAAGGCCCAGCTGAAGGCAGACGCGGCGAAGAACCGGAAGAAGAGCGCGTAGCTCCTACTCCCCCTGGTTTTTCGGGTCCAGGACCTCGCCGTCGATGACCTCGTGGACGGTGGGTCTCGGCCTGCCACGTGGAGCCTTCGGCAACCCGCCGAGCAGCCTGGCCGTCACGACCTTCGTCAGCACGCCCCGGAGCAGGGCGCGGGTGGGCGGAAGCAGGCACAGCACGCCGACGACGTCCGAGACGAAGCCAGGGGTGATGAGGAACGCTCCCCCGACCACGACGAGAGCGCCGTCAGCGACCTCCTTGCCGGGCACGCGGTGCGCCGCGATGGCCTCGGTGAGCGCCGTCCACGCCTTGCGCCCCTCGCGCTTGAACAACCAGGTTCCGAGCAGGGCGTCCAGGATCAGCAGGAGCACGGTCGGGCCCGCTCCGATCGCCTGGCCGACCTGGATGAGGACGTAGATCTCCACCACCGGGACGATCAGGAAGAGCAGGAGCAGCAAGAGCGGCACGGCTACCTCCTGGTGGGAAGGCGATCGCGGGAGCGTCGGCTGCGGGCTCCCCAGAACGTGACTCGCCACAGCGCTTCCACGACGATCGCGCGGCTCATCTTGGACTCCCCGCGCTCGCGCTCGACGAACGTGATCGGCACCTCGACGACGCGGTAGCCGGCCTTCCACACCTGCCACGCCAGGTCGACCTGGAAGCAGTAGCCCTGGGAGGCGATCCCCTGCGCCAGGATCTCGTCGAGCACCGGGCGACGGTAGGCCCGGAAACCGCCGGTGGCGTCGCGAAGCGGGAGCCCGAGCACCAGGCGGGTGTACGCACTGCCGCCCCGGCTGATGAGCTCACGGGACTTGGGCCAGTTGACGACCTCGCCTCCGTCCACCCAGCGGCTGCCCAGCACCAGGTCAGCGTGCTCCAGGCCGGCCAGCAGTCGTGGGAGCTGCTCCGGCGCGTGTGAGCCGTCGGCGTCCATCTCGACGACGACGTCGTAGCCGTGCTCGCGGGCCCACGCGAAGCCGGCGACGTAGGCAGCACCGAGGCCGTCCTTGCCCGTGCGATGCAGGACGTCGACCCACGGCTGCTCGGCCAGCTCGTCAGCGACCTTGCCGGTCCCGTCGGGGCTGTTGTCGTCCACGACGAGCAGGTGCGCTTCGGGAACGGCTGCGTGCAGTCGACCGGCGATGATCGCGAGGTTCTCGAGCTCGTTGTAGGTCGGGATGACGACCAGCACGGTGCCGATGCTCACCGGCGCACCGCCGCGCCCAGCGCACCGAGTCCGGCGAGGGCCAGGGCCAGCTCTGGCCAGCCCCCGAGGCGGGTGGCCAGGGTCTCGTCACTGCGCAGGGCGACCTTCTCGACGAGCACGTCCTTGGTGAACACCTTCGAGACGGCCTTGAGCGCGCCGTCCGGAGCGATCACCGCCGACACCCCGCTGGTGGCGGCGACGAGCACGGAGCGGCCGTGCTCGACGGCCCTCAACCTGCTCATGGCCAGCTGTTGTGTGGTCTCCCCGCTCCGTCCGAAGGTCGCGTTGTTCGTCTGCACGACCAAGAGCCTGCCCCCTCCCTTCACGACGTCGCGCACCACCCCGTCGTACGCCACTTCGAAGCAGATCACGTCACCGAGTCGAACCGGCCCGACGTCCAGCACCCCGGGCCGGGTGCCCCTGGCGAAGTCACGGGGAACGAGGTCGACCTTGGTGGTCACCCTGCGGACGAGGGACCGGTACGGGATGTACTCCCCGAACGGAACGGGGTGCCGCTTCACGTAGCTGTTGCCTGCTCCGCTGACCGGGTCCCAGACGATCCCCCGGTTGCTCACGAACCGGCCCGGGCCGTCCGTGACCGCTCCGACCAGGACGGGCACGCCGATGGCCCGAACCGCCTGCATGATGAGGGTCGCGGCCTGAGGGTCGGTGTACGGGTCGAGGTCGCTGGCGTTCTCCGGCCAGATGACCAGGTCAGGCCGGGGTGTGGTGCCCGCCAGCACCTGAGCCGCCAGCTCCTCGGTGGCCCGTACGTGGTTGGTGAGCACGGCCGCCCGCTGGGCGAAGGCCTCCAGGCCGAGTCTCGGCACGTTGCCCTGGATCACGGCCACGGTGACGGTCCTGCCGCCCACAGGTACGGGAAGGACCAGAGCGGTGACCACCAGAGCGGGTGCCAGCGCGCAGGACAGCCTGGGACGGGCGACCAGGACGGCGCCGACGGCGGCGACCGCCAGGGTCACCAGCGGCGCGCCGCCCAGCGCTGCGAGCGGGGTGAGCGGCGTGTGCCCCTGGCTGAAGGCGAGCCGGCCCCAAGGGAAGCCGCCGAAGGGCAGGCGGTCGCGCAGCGCCTCCTCCCCCACCCACAGCGCGCCGCTCCACAGCGGCCAGCTGCCGAGCCGGGACGTGACGGCGAGGGCGGCACCCAGGACGCCGAGGAAGCAGGCCTCCATGACCGCCAGCGCGAACCAGGCGGCCGGACCGGCGATGGTGCCGGTCCAGACGAGCAAGGGGACGAAGAAGCCGAGGCCGTGCAGGAACCCGAGCAGTGCACCGCGCCGTGCCGTCTGCTTCTTCACGACGGCGGTGAGCAGCGCGACCGAGAGCGGCGCGATCCACCAGAGGTCGTGTGGCGGGAAGGCGAGGTCCAGCAGACCTCCCGACGAGACCGCACCGAGGAGACGCGGCGCCCCCGTCGGAGGCCGGAGCCGGGAGCGCTGCACGCGTCCAGTCTGCCCCAGCGTCGGACCGGTGCCGTGCAGCATCAGACCCGGTGGCGCCTTCGGACCGACCTGGCCGCGACTGGGTGTCGCGACCGTGCCGTTGTCTACTGGGCCACCGGGTCTGTGCTCGGGTGCTGTCGTTCCCCCCCGCCCTCTCGCGTGGTCCCCCAGGACCCCGGTCGACCCGACGAGATCGCTCGCGCGGCTGGAGGTCCGGGGGCCCGGGTGCCGAACGAGAGAGCCGTCAGGACGCCGGTCGCGAGCAGGTCGTCCTTGTGGTGCGGGGGGACCTTACCGACTCCCAGCGCGTGGGTGTCAACAGCCAGAAGGCTTGGGAAATCAAGGGGAAACTGCCGTCCTGCAACGTCAGGCCTGGAAGGCGCTGACGCCCCGGACCACGGTGCGCAGGCACGTCGGGTCCGGTGCGTCGAGGTCGGGCAGACCGGCGGGGAGGCTCCCGTCCACCTTCCACACCGCGAAGGTCGCCGGCGCCCCGGCGATCAGGTCCCCCTCGTCGTCCCGACGGGCTGCTCGCCAGCCCCCGCGGGTGTGTGCGGCGAAGGACGCCTCGGCAGTCAGGCCGCTGCCGGGAGTGCGGTGGTGCACGGCCGCCCGCACCCCGCCCCACGGGTCCAGCGGCGTGACCGGGGCGTCGCTGCCGAGCGCCAGGGCAACACCGGCGGACGCCATCGCCGCGAAGGGGTTCATGGCGAGGGCCCGATCCCGACCCAGCCGCTGGACGTACATGCCGTGCTCGCCACCCCAGAGGGCGTCGAACTGCGGCTGCACGCTGGCCACGACCCCCAGCTCGGCGAGGACAGCGATCTGCTCGCCGGACACCATCTCGACGTGCTCGACGCGGTGCCGCGCCGCGCGTACCGCCTCAGGGCCGAGCGCCTGGGCGGCTGCGGTGAGCCCGTCGGTCACCGCTTGGAGCGCCGCGTCGCCGATCGCGTGGAAACCGGCCTGCAGGCCAGCGGCAGTGCAGGCCGTGACGTGCCGAGCGACCTGCGCCGTGTCGAGGTACTGGTGGCCCTGGCCCGCGTCGTCCTCGTAGTGGCCGGTGAGGCAGGCCGTGCGGCTGCCGAGCGCACCGTCGACGAACAGGTCTCCCGCTGCTCCGACGGCCCCGAGCTCACGGGCGCGCTCGATCCCGTCAAGCTCACCCCAGTAGCCGATCCGCTCCACGCCGTGGTCCAGCGCCAGCAGGGCCGTGAAGTCCTCCTCCCCGTTGATGAGAGGACCACCGCACTCCTGGACGCAGGCGATGCCGAGGGCCGCAGCCCGGTCGAGCATGGCCCGCTGTGCGGCTCGCCGCTGGGCCGTGCTGATGGACGCTTGAGCGGCCGAGCGCACGGCGTGGTGTGCGTCCTGGCGGACCAGTCCGTGTGGGAGGAAGCCTGCCATCCCCCGGGCCTCGGGGCAGGCAGCGAGCAGGGCGCTGCTGGCGACGGCTGAGTGCACGTCGGTGCGCGCGAGGTAGACGACGCCGCCGTACGACGCCCGGTCAAGCTCGGCACTGGTGGGCGGCCTGGCCTCCTCCCACATCGTCTCGTCCCAGCCCGTGCCCAGGACCACTCCCCCGCGCACCCGCCTGCAGTGGTCCTCGAGCAGCCGGAGGGCCTGCGCGAGGGAGGTCGTCCCCGTCAGGTCGAGACCCGTCAGGGCGAGGCCCGTGGACGTCGCGTGCACGTGCGCGTCGACGAAGGCCGGCGCCAGCCAGGCGCCCTCGAGATCTACCGTGATGTCGGCCGTCAGCGCGTCGGCGCCCACCTCTTGACCCACCCACGCGATGAAGCTGTCCTCGACCAGCAGGGCGGTGGCGAACGGATCCCCGGGGGTGCGGACACGACCGCCTCGGTACAGGGTCGTCGTCACGATCGCACCCTAGCCTGCGGGAAGATCGCCCGTTTCGGTGCTGGTCACCCGGAAGAACGCCGTCTAACGTGGGCCGATGACGGTCATCAGCACGGCAGCGCTCACCCCTGCGGACGTCCACGACGTGCTCCGCAGGCATCTGCTCGTCGACGGGTTCGACCTCGTGCTGGACCTTGCCGCCTCGCGCGGCTCCCGCCTCGTCGACGCACGGAACGGCTCGTCCTACCTGGACCTGTTCACGTTCTTCGCGTCCAACGCCCTCGGCATGAACCACCCTGCGGTCGTCTCCGACCCCTCCTTCGCCGCCGAGCTGCTGGAGGCCGCTCACAACAAGCCGTCGAACTCCGACGTCTACTCCGTCGCGATGGCCCGCTTCGTCGACACGTTCGCCCGGGTCCTGGGCGACCCGGCTCTGCCTCAGCTGTTCTTCGTCGAGGGCGGCGCCCTTGCCGTAGAGAACGCGCTCAAGGTCGCCTTCGACTGGAAGAGCCGGTGGAACCAGGCCCACGGCATCGCTGTTCCCGGGTCCAAGGTGCTCCATCTCCGCGAGGCCTTCCACGGCCGCAGCGGCTACACCCTGTCCCTCACCAACACCGACCCCGTGAAGACCGAGCGCTTCCCGCAGTTCAGCTGGCCGCGCATTCCTTCCCCGTACCTGAGCCCGGGGACTGACGTCGCCGTCCGCGAGAGGGAAGCTCTGGTCGCGGCCAGGGCCGCCTTCGAGCAGTACCCGCACGACGTCGCCTGCTTCGTCATGGAGCCGATCCAGGGTGAGGGCGGGGACCACCACTTCCGCCCGCAGTTCCTCCAGGCCATGCAGGCGCTGTGCCGGGAGTTCGACGCCCTGTTCGTCCTGGACGAGGTGCAGACAGGCTGCGGCATCACCGGGACCGCCTGGGCCTACCAGCAGCTCGGTGTGCAGCCCGACGTCGTCGCGTTCGGCAAGAAGACGCAGGTCTGCGGCGTCATGGCCGGAGGCCGCGTCGATGAGGTGCCGAACAACGTCTTCGCCGTGTCGAGCCGCATCAACTCGACCTGGGGCGGCAGCCTCGTCGACATGGTCCGCGCCCGACGCATCCTGGAAGTGATCGAGGCCGAAGAGCTGTTCGCGCACGCGACAGTCGCCGGCTCGTACCTCCTCACCCTGCTCGCAGAGCTCGCCGACCGCCGAAGCGCCGTGACCGACGTGCGCGGGCGTGGTCTGATGTGCGCGTTCTCCCTGCCGGGCAAGGGATCCCGCGACGCCGTCCTCGCTTCGCTGCGGAACGACGAGAAGGTCCTGCTGCTCGGCTGCGGGACCCGCAGCATCCGCTTCCGCCCCGCCCTCAACGTCACACAGGACGACCTCGCCGCCGGCGTCTCCGCCCTGGACCGCGTCCTCGAAAGGCTCACCCCTTGATCAGCTCGTTCATCAACGGCACCTCCGTCCCGGGGAGCGCGGGCACGTTCGCGTCTGTCAACCCCGCCCACCTGGACGACGTGGTCGCCGAGGTGTCCCTGGCGTCGGCTGATCAGCTCGTCGAGGCGTTCCGCGTCGCCAAGGCGGCCCAGCCCGCCTGGGCCCAGACGCCGGCGCCGGTACGCGGGCGGGTGATCGCCCAGGTGGGGCGGCTGGTGGAGGCCAACGCCTCGGCACTGGCTGATCTGATCGTCCGCGAGGTCGGCAAGCCGCTCGCGGAAGCCAGAGGCGAGGTCCAGGAGATCGTGGACACCTGCGACTTCTTCCTCGGTGAGGGGCGTCGGCTCTACGGCCAGACCGTCCCGTCGGAGATGCGCGACAAGCAGCTGTTCACGTTCCGGGTGCCGGTCGGGGTCGCCGGCATCATCACCGCGGGCAACTTCCCCGTCGCGGTGCCGTCCTGGTACCTCGTACCCGCTCTGCTCTGCGGCAACGCCGTCGTCTGGAAGCCCGCCGACTACGCGGCCGCGCTGGGCGATGCGCTCACGCGGCTCTTCGTGGCGGGCGGTGTCCCTGCGGGCGTCCTGAACACCGTGCACGCCGACGGGCCGACGACGTTCGAGGGCCTGTCAACGGCCCTCGACCAGGGGTTGGTCCAGAAGGTCGGCTTCACCGGCTCTTCCGAGGTCGGCGCGCAGATCGGGGCGCTGTGCGGCAAGCACCTCCAGAGCCCGTGCCTCGAGCTCGGTGGGAAGAACCCGCTCGTCGTGATGCCCGACGCCGACATCGAGTTGGCGGCTGAAGGCGCCCTGTTCAGCGGGTTCGGGACCGCCGGGCAGCGCTGCACGTCCCTGGGAGTCGCGATCGTGCACGACGACGTCTACGACGAGTTCCTCGCTGCCTTCCTGAGCCGGGTCGAGAGCGCCGTGATCGGGGAGCCGACTGGCGACGTGCTCTACGGGCCGATGCTGTCGGAGCGGTTCCTGGAGGGCTTCGAGAAGTGGCTCGGCGAGGTGCAGCCGCACCACACGCTGCACGGCGCGTCGGGGCGGATCACCGCGGACAACCCGCGCGCCGGCTTCGTCGGGGATCCTGCCGACGGCGTGTACGCCCATCCCACTGTCGTGTCAGGGGTGACGAAGG
>JAODNB010000123.1 GCA_025464795.1 Frankiales bacterium | reverse complement strand
GTGCAGGACACCCAGCAGTCCGCCGCCGACCTGGCCCGGATGAGCGAGGAGCTGCAGGCCCTGGTCTCCCGCTACCGGCTGTAGCCCCCGGCACGGCCGGCGGCTCAGTCCTCGAGCAGCCCCTGCTCACGGGCCCAGGCGCGCAGCTCGGCCGTCGCGCGCTCCTCGCCCAGCGGGCCGTGCTCCATCCGCAGCGCGAGCAGGTGCTTGAGCGCCTGCCCGACCGGACGGCCCGGCGGCAGGCCCAGCAGCGCCATCACCTGCTCGCCGGACAGGTCCGGGCGGATCCGGTCCAGTTCCTCCTGCTTGCGCAGCACGGCGATCCGGTGCTCCAGGTCGTCGTACGCGCCGGAGAGCGCGGCGGCCCGGCGGCGGTTGCGGGTGGTGCAGTCCGACCGGACCAGCTTGTGCAGCCGCTCCAACTGCGGACCCGCGTCGGTGACGTAGCGGCGTACGGCGCTGTCGGTCCACTCGCTGGTGCCCGGCTGGCCGTAGCCGTGGAAGCGCAGGTGCAGCTCGGTGAGCAGGGTGACCGCCTCGACGACGTCCTTGCCGTACGTCAGGGCCGACAGCCGCTTGCGGGCGAGCTTGGCGCCGACCACCTCGTGGTGGTGGAAGGAGACGCCGCCGCCGGGCTCGTGCCGGCGGGTCCGCGGCTTGCCGACGTCGTGCAGCAGCGCGGCCAGGCGCAGCACCAGGTCCGGGCCGTCCTCCTCGAGCCGGACGGCCCGCTCGAGGACCTGCAGGGTGTGCTCGTAGACGTCCTTGTGCTGGTGGTGCTCGTCGATCTCCAGCCGCAGCGCAGGCAGCTCTGGCAGGACGTGCTCGGCGAGCCCCGTGTCCACGAGCTGCGTCAGGCCCTTGCGCGGGTGAGCCCCCAGGAGGAGCTTCTCGAGCTCGCCGCGGATGCGCTCCGCGCTCACGATCGTGATGCGCTCGGCGCGGTCCGTCATCGCCGCGACGACCTCAGGGGCGACGGTGAAGCCGAGCTGGGAAGCGAAGCGGGCCGCGCGCAGCATCCGCAGCGGGTCGTCGTCGAAGGAGTCCTCAGGCCTCCCGGGCGTGCGCAGAACGCCGTCGGCGAGGTCCTGCATCCCGCCGAACAGGTCCACGAACGCGTCGGGGGCCCGCCAGTCCGGCAGCGCCAGCGCCATCGCGTTGAGCGCGAAGTCCCGCCGGACCAGGTCGTCCGCCAGCGTCGTGCCGAAGGCCACGGTGGGCTTGCGGGACGTCCGGTCGTAGGCCTCGGCGCGGTAGGTCGTGACCTCGATGCGCACGCCGTTCTTCTGCAGCCCGACCGTCCCGAACGCGATGCCCGCGTCCCACGTCGCCTCAGCCCAGCCCCCGACAAGCGCCTGTACGGCCTCCGGGTGGGCGTCGGTCGTGAGGTCGAGGTCGTCCCCGAGCCGGCCGAGCAGGGCGTCGCGCACGGACCCACCAACCAGGTGGACCCGGTGCCCCGCAGCGGCGAACCGCTCTCCGAGCTCCACCAGCACCGGGGAGCGCTGGACGAGCTCCCGCACAGCGTTGCTCTGGAGCTCAGTCAGGCGGGACACGGAACGCAAGCCTAGGCGCCGGGCTCCACGGGGTGTGCACAGTGTGGCTTGAGGGATGGATTTATCCACCCCCGTGCGCTCGGGGCCTCGGAGGGCGTAGGTTGGGCACTTGCTCCACTCCGCCGGAGTGACGACAAAAGGGGTCCCCTTGCGCAAGATCTCCACTGCAATCGCCACCGTCGGGTTGGCTGCCACTGCTCTCGCCGGCCTGGGCAGCACGCCCGCCGCCGCCAACCCGGCCTGCCCGTCCTACCCGCCGGGCTCGATCTACTCCCTCGACATCAGCACGCCCAACAACGTCCACACCGCGCCCCCCGGACAGGCCATCTCGATCGCCGCTCGAGCGCACCGGGGTTCGACGAACTGCGGCTCGCACGTGATCTACTTCCAGTACGCGAAGCCTAACGCGAGCTTCGTGACCTACCGGTCGCGCGTGACCAACGGCAGCGGGAACACCGCCATCAGCGTCACCGTTCCGGACAAGTACGACACCTTCCGCTGGGTCTGGTACCCGACGCCGCACACCGTCGTCACCAGCTCGCAGTTCCGGATCACCCGCGGATAAGCAGCTTCCGCACAGCAGACGACCGGTCGGGGATCTCCCCGACCGGTCGTTTTGCGTCTCAGCCGAGCGTCCGCCGTAGGCTCAGACCCATGTCCCCCGTCCCGACCCCGCCGCGCCGTCCGCTGCGCCGGGTGGACGAGACCAGCGCCGGCGGGCTGGTCCTCGACCGGCGCGGACCTGAGGCGAGAGGCGCTCTCATCGGCCGGCTCGACCGGCGTGGCCGACTGCTCTGGTCGCTGCCCAAGGGGCACGTCGAGCCCGGCGAGACCGAGCCGCAGACAGCGGTCCGCGAGGTGCAGGAGGAGACCGGCATCCTCGGTGAGGTGGTCGGCAAGCTGGGCACGATCGACTTCTGGTTCGTGGCCGACGGGCGGCGGGTGCACAAGACGGTGCACCACTACCTGATGCTGGCGGTAGGCCCCCTGGACCTGTCGGACGAGGACGTCGAGGTCAGCGAGGTCGCCT
>JAODNB010000034.1 GCA_025464795.1 Frankiales bacterium | reverse complement strand
CTGCCACGGCATCCACCAGGTCCACTCCGCTGTGCCGGTCGAACACGACAGGCGCCCCCGTACGCGCATCCACGGCCACGAGGCGGACCGTCGTCTCCGGCCACGCCGGACTGGGTAGACGCAGGGCGACGGTCGCACGCCACCGCGTCGACCAGTCGCTGTCTGAGGCCGCCTCCAGCTCGAGCGCGGCCGCGCCCATCCTGCGGCGCATGTCGGCTGGACAGGTGGAAGCGGCGATGAGGCGGCTCGTCCTGTCCAGGTGCTCGGCCGCCGAGCCAGCGGGAGGAGGGCCCCCGCCGGATCTGATCGGCGGGGCCGGCGCCGCCTCGGCGCCCAGGATGGCGGCAAGCAGGCCAGACGGGGTCGCGCTGGTGACCTGCGCGGCCGTCGTAGCCCCAGCCGAGGTCCCGATGACGAGATCGGCTTCGGTCACGTCCAACCCGACCTCGAGGAGGCCGGCGATGACGCCGATCTCCCAGGCGTTGCCGGCTGAGCCGCCACCACCGAGGATCAGGGCGCGTTGGCCGAGGACGGGTGTCGGTCGGCTCGTTGTCGCGGATGCAGGAGCGTTCTTGTGTTCGGCCACGGGTGGCCCACCTCTCATGGAGGCGCCTCCTGGAGGGGCTGAGCTGGGTCAGCCCGTACGGGGAGGCGCGCAGACGGTCATCGACACTGCTGTCGCACCTCCTCCCCAGCGGTTTCCCCGGACACTGCCAGGTGATGGCTGACCGGGCCACGCATTATTCACGCCGTCGTCGGTACCACGGCGAGCTGGGTGGCGGCCGCTGAGCGCTGCGTCGGGATCGCCCGCCTGCCTTGCACCGACACGGCGTTGCGGGTGGCCTTCGCACGGTAGAGCTCCCGGTCGGCGGAGCTCATGAGCAAGCTCGGGAGCGCGTGCTGGCCCTGGCAGGCCGCGACGCCTTGCGAGACGCTGAGGCCGACGTTCTCGGTCCCGAGCACCGTCTGGGCCTGGGTGTCGGCGCGCACCTGCTCGGCCAGGGCGACCGCCTCACGGGCTGTCCTGCCGGGGAGGAGAAGTGCGAACTCGTCGCCACCGAGCCTCGCGACCACGCTGCCTTCCGGCGCGCGCTGCGTCAGGACGGCCGCGATCTGACGGAGCGCTTCGTCACCGCTGCCGTGTCCGTGCCGGTCGTTGACCTGCTTGAACCAGTCGAGGTCGAGAAGCACCAGCGCGACGCTGCCGCCGTCGGCGTTGGCCTGCGCGCAGCACGCCTGCAGCTGCTCGTCCCACGCGCGACGGTTCGCAAGGCCGGTGAGGGGGTCCTGGCGGCTCTGCTGCTCGAGGCGGTCCAGGAGCGCACGGCTGTGCTCCTGCTCGCGCTCCAGCTCCGCCCGTACGGAGAACTCGCGGGAGGTCGCTCGGTTGCGCTGCCGGTGTGACAGCAGGGCGATGACGCTGGAAGTCGCCAGGTAGGTGACGGCAGCGACGACATCCCGCGCAGTCAAGGGGACAGGGGTCGTGGTGGAGAAGGCGGTGAACGCACCGAAGGTGACCGCGACGAGCAGCCCCGTGCCCCACAGCGCGCCACCCAGCAGGAGGCCGCCGGCATAGAGCGCCAACGTGAAGCCCAGCAGGTAGAACTGACGGTTGTCGCCGGCCCGCGACACCATCCACGCGATCTCGCACTGCACGACAGCCAGGACGCCCAGCGCGACCAGCTCCGGTCGGCGCAGGTCCGGTCCCCGGCGCAGCAGCCAGATGCCGGCCAGGATCGGTAGGTCGCTGACGAACCGCAGCGCGATGAACGTCCCCGCGTGGGTCGGTTCCAGGACGAGGTCGAACAAGCTCCAGGCCGGCACCACGAATAGCGCGGTGACGGAGATGACGAGCGACGTGGCCCGAGCCCGCTGGACCCGCTCGGCCCGGTGCAGGTCTGCGCCCGGTGAGCTCCCGACCCTCATGACGCGGCATCGGCAGGTGCTGCCTGCGTCTCGATCCCCCTTTGGAGCCATCTTCTCCTAGTCCGTTGTGGGGTTCCCGGTCTCGGCAGGGCGGTCCGTGGCGGCCCACTGGGACCAAGACCCCACGTAGAGCTTGCCGGGAGCGAGGCCCAGGTGCTCTGCGACGAGCAGCGTGTGGCAGGCCGTGACGCCGGAGCCGCAGGAGGACACCCACTCGCTGTCCTTCGTGACGCCGACGTCCGCGAGCCGCTGGCGCAGCACGTGCAGGGGGAGCAGCCGCCCGTGCGGGTCGGAGCTCTCCCGGCAGGGGAGGTTCCGGGCCCCCGGCACGTGCCCGGGTCGGGCATCGAGCGGTTCCACGTCACCGCGGAAGCGCTCTTCAGGCCGGGCGTCCAGCAGGAGCTGCCCGTGGATGTCATCGATGTCGAGCAGGAGCTCGTCCGGCCAGACCGGTGTCGAGAACTCGGCCCGGGGCCTGGTCGTCGCGCCGGACTCCCGAGGGCCGTGCCAGCCGAGGTATCCGCCGTCGAGCAGCGCGGCCTCGTGGCCTGTCATGCGCAGCATCCAGACCAGCCGGGCGGCGATCACACCGCTGTCGTCGTCATAGGCCACAACCGTTGCCCCGTCGGCGATCCCGGCCTCGCGCATGCCGTCCGCGAAGACCTCGGCGTCCGGCCAGGGATGCCGTCCTGCGGCCGCTGAGGGAGGGGCGGCGAGGTAGGTGTCCAGGTCGACGAACACTGCGCCGGGCAGGTGGCTGCGTTCGTACGCCTCGCGACCGGAACGGCCGTCGACGTAGGAGCGCCCGTCCACGAGCACGACCTCGGGGTGGCTGCTCAACCACTCGGCATCGACGAAGGGCGCGATCACCGGGTCACCGTAGACCAGCGAACGTAGGGTCGGAGGATGTCCTCGCTCCGCTCCTGGGTCCACGAGTGGGGGTCGACGGAGCAGGAGCGGTCTCGGACCTACGCGGCCCAGGAGCTGCTGCCCGACGCCGACCTGGTCCTGCACCGGGCAGTGGATGTGGCGGCCTCCGCGGCCGACACCTACCGGTGGCTGTGCCAGCTGAAGGTCGCCCCGTACAGCTACGACTGGATCGACAACCTGGGTCGGCGGAGCCCGCGAACCCTCACTCCGGG
>JAODNB010000418.1 GCA_025464795.1 Frankiales bacterium | reverse complement strand
AACCGGTACGGCGAGGGCATCAAGCGCTTCACCGGCGGGACCCCCGGTGTGCCTGCGCACTACGCCGCCGGGCCGGCGTACGACGCGCTCGCCGAGATCGGGATCGCGACGGTCCGGGAGCGGTCGCAGTCGATGACGCAGCCGCTGTTGGAGTCGGCCCTCGAGCGGGGCTTCACCGTCCGATCTCCGCACGACCCGGCGAAGCGCGGGGGCCATGTGACCATCGACCCGGGCGACAGCCAGCGCGTGCACGACGCGCTGCACGAGCAGGGCTTCGTCGTCGACCACCGTCCCGGCGTGGGCATCCGGGTGTCGCCCCACTTCTACAACTCGCTGGACGAGGCCATGGCCTGCCTCGACGCCATGCAGATCGCGCAGGGATGACCGACACTGGTGACGTGACGGTTGTCGAGACCACCCGGCCGACGGGCAAGAAGAAGCGCGGCCGCGAGAGCGCCCTGGACATGGTGCGCTCGCTCGCGGTCGTGTTCCTGCTCGTCGTGCCGCTCTGGTACTTCGGCCAGGCGTCGCCGAGCGACAGCAAGCGCATCCGGCCGATCAACCCGGCGGGAGCCCTGCAGGACTTCGTCCGGGCCACCGGGGGGCCGGTGCCGACCACCCCGGAGGGCTGGACCCCGAACGTCCAGGCCTACGACAGCGGGGTGCTTCGGGTGGGGTACGTCGAGCACGACCACTACGCGGAGTTCCTCGGGGGGATCGGGTCGTCGTTCGTCGAGGACGTCACGGGCAAGGGCACGAAGGTCAGCACCGTCCAGGTCGACGGCGTTCCGTGGGACATCTACGAGTCCGGCGACGCGCACGAGTCGCTCGTGCGGGCCTTCGGCAAGGTGACGGTCGTGGTCGGCGGCGTCCGGGAGACGGCCACCCAGGACGAGCTGGTCGTGCTCGCCTCGACGGTTCGCTAGCCGCGCTCCTGCAGGGCGGCATCGAGCCGCGCCTTCGCGCCGTCGAGCCAGCCCTGGCAGACCTTCGCCAGCTCCTCGCCGCGCTCCCACAGCGCGAGGGACTCCTCGAGGGTCACCCCTCCTGCTTCCAGCTTCCGGACCACTTCGCTGAGCTCGTCGCGTGCGGCCTCGTAAGAGGGGCTGGCAGGATCGGTCACGTGGGAACCCTACGTCGTGCCACGCCCTCGGACGCGGCAGAGCTCACCCGCCTGCGCGGGTTCATGCACCTCGCGATGGGCGACGAGCTGACCGACCAGTGGCGGGTCTCCTCCACGGAGGTGTTCGCACGGCGCCTCGCGAGCGAGGACTTCGTGGCCTTCCTCGTCGAGGACGACGGGATCATCGTCAGCGGTGGCGCGGGGTGGCTCGAGGAGCACCTGTCGTCGCCGTACGCGCTCGACCCGCGCCGCGGCCACATCGCCTCGATGAGCACCGACCCGGGGTACCGCCGCCGTGGCTACGGGCGGATGGTCTTCGGGGCGCTCATGGAGTGGTTCGCGGTGCAGGGGGTGCCTCGAGTCGACCTGCGGGCGACCGAGGACGGGCGGCCGCTGTACGAGGAGTTCGGCTTCACGGTCCTCGGCGGCGCGACCATGGCCTGGTTCGGCCAGGGAACCCGCGCCGGCCTGCAGTAGTCAGCCGGCGGTGACGTGCAGCTCGCCCTTGGCGAGTCGAACCCTGAGGGCCTCGCCCAGCACCACTTCGTCGCTGTCGCGCAGGACAGTGCCGTCCGGGAGCTGGACCACGGCGTACCCGCGGTCGAGCGTCGCTTGCGGGCTGAGCGAGACGACCCGAGCCAGGGTGTGCGTGAGGTCTGACTGCGCGCGGTCGAGCAGACCTGTGATGCTGCGAGATGCCCTGTCCCGCAAGGCTTCCACCTCGTACCGGCGCTCACCGACGAGCCGGGTCGGCTCGGCCATCACCGGCCTGCTCAGGGCCTGGTTCAGTCTCGTCTGCTCGCGGTCCACCGTGCCGACCGCGACCCGGCGAGCCCGATCGCGCAGCATGGAGATCCGCTGCTTCTCCTCGCGCACGTCAGGGACGACCCGCTTGCCGGCGTCGGTCGGTGTCGAGCAGCGGACATCGGCGACGTAGTCGAGCAGCGGGGTGTCGGGCTCGTGCCCGATGGCGCTCACGACGGGGGTGCGGCAGCGAGAGACCGCTCGCAGCAGCGCTTCGTCGCTGAAGGGCAGCAGGTCCTCGACGCTGCCCCCGCCGCGCGCGATGACGATGACGTCGACGTTCCCGTCGAGTGCCTTGAGCGCATCGATGCACTGCTCGACAGCCAGGTGCCCCTGCACCGCGACGTTCTTGATGTCGAAGCGCACGGCCGGCCAGCGCCGCCGGGCGTTCTCGAGGACGTCCCGCTCGGCAGCGGAGGCACGTCCGGTGACCAGTCCGACGACGCCGGGGAGGAAGGGCAGCGGCTGCTTGCGATCAGCAGCGAACAGGCCCTCCTGGCCGAGCAGCACCTTCAGCCGTTCGATGCGGGCGAGCAGCTCGCCCATCCCGATGGGCCGGATCTCGTGCGCGACCAGAGACAGCGTTCCTCGGGTCAGGTAGAAGCCCGGCTTCGCGTCGATGACGACGCAGCTGCCCTCCTCCAACGCGATGGCCTCGGCCACCGCTCGTGCGCAGGTGACGGACAGCGAGACGTCGGCGACGGGATCGCGCAGGGTGAGGAAGACGGTGCCGGGGCTGCGGCCGATCTGCGTGATCTGGCCCTCGACCCAGACACGTCCGAGCCGGTTGATCCAGTCACCGAGGTGGCGAGCGACGGTGCGGACCGGCAGCGGCTGCTCAGCGCTGCTCGGCTCCGCCATCAGGTCTTGCGGACCTTGGTGCGGGGGACGGCCGTCTTGGAGGGGGCGGCCTTCGTGACCTTGGGCTGGGGAACGGCTGCCGGTGTGACGACCTCGCCGCCGCCCGCCGACGGCGTCGCGTCTGCTTCGGTCGCCAGCTTGGCGATGCGGTTGTCGAGCAGCGTCACGACCGGGAGCCGGTGGGCGTGCGCCTTCTCGTAGTCCCGGACCTGGACGAGCTCGTCGATCGACAGCGAGCGCAGCCGACCGCGCAACGAGCCGAGGGTCATGTGGTCGTAGTCAGCCAGCGGGAGGTCGTCGTGAGCAGTGATGCTGGGTACGTCGGTCGCGGCCGCGACGGCCTCGACCGTCGCCACCACGTCCGCACTCGCCGCGGTCTCTACCGGGGCAGGGGAGCCAGTCGGGGCGGCCGGCGTGGGCTCGCCCTTGGGCTCCTGCGCCGCCGCCTTCTTCGGCGCAGCGGGCTTCTTGTCCGCTGCCCGGTCCAGGAGCTCCGTGACCTTGGACACGGCGTCCTCGACCTTGTCCTCCACAGCGTCGTACGGGGTCGCGAGCGGGGTCTGCTCGACGAGCGACTCTGCCCAGTCCTCGAGGCCGTCCAGCGACCCGCCCCGCAGCCGGGAGATCACGCGCTCACCCCGCTCAGCGAGCTCGGTGTAGTCCCTGCGGGCGGTCTCGAGCGCGCCGAGGGCCGTGCTGATGGCAAGGACCGGGATCTGGACCGCCTTGCCGGGGAGGCGGCGCACGGAGTCGACGACCGTCGGGACGATGCCCACAGCAGCGGCGACGGGGGTGGGGACGTTCTTCGGCACGGGTGGCCCTCCTGGGTACGGACGTAAGATGGCAAGCATGTACCCCGCTACGAGCGTTCCGATCAAGCGGGTGCTGGTCGCGAAGCCTCGGGGCTACTGCGCCGGCGTGGATCGGGCGGTCATCACCGTCGAGAAGGCGCTGGAGCTGTACGGCGCCCCGGTCTACGTGCGCAAGCAGATCGTGCACAACATCCACGTCGTGCGGGCGCTGGAGGACAAGGGCGCGGTGTTCGTCGAGGAGACCGAGGAGGTCCCCGAGGGGGCTCTGGTCGTGTTCTCCGCTCACGGCGTCGCGCCGGTGGTCCACGAGGAGGCCGCAGCCCGGTCCCTCAAGACGATCGACGCGACCTGTCCGCTGGTCACGAAGGTGCACCTGGAGGCGCGGCGCTTCGCCAAGGAGGACTACGACATCGTCCTGATCGGTCACGAGGGCCACGAGGAGGTCATCGGCACCACCGGTCAGGCCCCCGCGAACATCCACCTGGTCGACGGCGTCGAGGAAGCAGCCACCGTCGAGGTGCGCGACCCCGCGAGGGTCGCCTACCTGTCGCAGACCACCCTGTCCGTCGACGAGACGAACGTCACGGTCGACGCGCTGCGCGAGCGGTTCCCGCTGTTGGCGGGACCGCCGTCCGCGGACATCTGCTACGCCACGCAGAACCGTCAGGTCGCCGTGAAGCAGATCTCCGAGGCGGCGGACCTGGTCCTCGTCGTGGGGTCGACGAACTCCTCGAACTCGGTGCGCCTCGTGGAGGTCGCCCTCGGCGCCGGCGCCGCGACGTCCTACCTCGTGGATGATGCCTCGGAGATCGACGAGGCCTGGCTGGACGGGGTCACGACCGTCGGTCTGACGAGCGGCGCGTCGGTCCCGGAGGAGCTCGTCGAGGGCGTGCTGACGTGGCTGGCCGCGAGGGGCTACGACACGGTCGAGGAGGTCACGGCTGCCGAGGAGAGCCTGCTGTTCGCGCTGCCCCCGGAGCTGCGACGCGACCTCAAGGCTGCCGGGCGCTCCTGAGCGCTCGGGTGAGCGCGATGATCAGCGCCGCTCCCGTCGCGGCGTAGAGCACCGGCGCTCCCGTGATCAGGGCGCTCACCAGCTCGAGGGCCTGCTGCTTGTAGAAGGAGCCAGCCACCGCGCTGTGCCCGATGCCTGCGCCGATCAGCGCCAGAACGCAGTAGGTCAGCGGCGGCATGACGACGGTCGCCTTGATGTCCTCTCGGTGGACCAGCAGGGCTGCCAGGGCGCTGCCGAGGACGAAGCAGACCGCGAAGACGGTACGCAGTCCGCGGCCTGTCTGCACGTCGATGAGGGCGCCGAGCACCCCGAAGACGAGAGCCAGGGTGACGGCACCCATCGCGGTGAGGCCGCGTCGATCGGCGACGTGCGCGCCGGCGGGCAGGTGCAGGTGATGGTCCTCGTGGACCGCGGGCTCCTCGGGATCTGCGAGGGGGCCCGGCCGCGGCTGTGCGCGCGTGGGCTGTCCCGGACCGGGAGGAGGATTTGTCCAGCTGCTCACCCCGGCCACGCTACCGCCGGTCGCTGCCTTCGTCCGCCAACCACTCCGCGGATCAGGCCTTCTGGTGGACGGGGATCCTGGGTGTCGGCGGGTGCAGTCGGGTGAGGTCGGGGGCGGTGCTTCGGCTTGGCCGGTGGTAGCCGCTGCCGGTGGGCGAGGTCCAGGTGACGCTCCCGTCGGGATGGACGTCGTAGGTCCACCCGCCGTGGGTCTTGGCGTTGTGGCAGCGTCGGCTGGCGGGCCCGAGGTTGCTGGCTGCGGTGGCGCCCCGGGGGTAGGGGATCCGGTGCTCGAGGTCACAGGCTCGGGCGGGGTGGCTGCAGCCTGGTCCGAGGCAGCGGGTGTCGCGGAGTCGGACGAAGTCCGCGAGCCCAGGGCTGGCGTCGTGTCGTGGCTCGTGCCGGTCCTCGATCGGCAGCGGGGTGTCGATCATGGCGTGGAGGGCGTCTTCGAGGGTGAGGGCGGCGGGCGGTGCTGGGTTGCGGGCGGATCCGGGCTGCCGGGGCTGGCTCCGTTCCCGCACTCGCGGAGGTGGTGCTCCGGCCTGCCTCACCGGCAGGTCCAGCTCGATGTGCTGCTGCGGGTAGACGGCGCTGCCCCAGTAGCGTCCGATGTGCGCTGGCGGGGCCACCACGGTGTCGGACAGCGCGAGGAGGCGGCCGGTGCGAGCGTCGCTGCTGGCCTGGCGGAGCTCGGCGGCGGACAGCAGGTCGCGCGCGTGCGCGGCGGTGATCGGTCCGTATCCGATCAGCTCGGCGGCCCCGTCGCTCATGCCGAGGGCGGACTCGACGGTCACGACGATGACGGCCTGCAGCCGCTTGGCCTGGGCAGCGGTCAGGGCGTTGCCCTTGGTGAGCGAGCAAGCCGCCTCTGCGGTCTCGACGGGCAGCCCCAGGTAGCCCCGGAGCGACGGGCCGTGGCCGTTGCGGCTGGCAAGGGCGAACCCGGGGAGGGCGAGGGCGAGGTCGGCGCGCTGCTGGTCCAGGGTCCGGGGATCGTCGCTGCCGTAGGTGAGGCGGGCAAGCAGGCTCAGGCTCTCCCACGCGACGCCGACCTGCTCGGCGCTGCCGTCGAGGCCGAGGAACGCGCGGCCGTCGCCCTTGTTGCTGGTGAAGGCGCGGCGCTCCGCCGTCTTGCGGGCCCGGCGTTCCTCAGCGGCAGCAGCGTCCAGGCTCAGCACGGTCTTGGCCGCGAGCCGGCGGGTGTCGCCGCTGGTTCTCCCGATGATCGCCGGCAGCAGAGCGGCTTCGACCTGCGCGGCGGTCTCGGGGGTGCTGTCGGCGGTGGCCTCCAGGATGGCCTTGAGCTGTCCGACGTGGACGGCGCCTTCGAGGGCGAGGGCGTGCAGTCGGGG
>JAODNB010000250.1 GCA_025464795.1 Frankiales bacterium | reverse complement strand
TGAGCACGGTCGCCCACGCGGGAAGCTACGCCGCTGTGACCGGCTCCTCGTCACCGACGAACGGGCTCTCCTCGATCGCCCAGACGTTCACCGCACCCTCGGGCAGCAGCTCCCTGTCGTTCTGGTGGGAGAGCTCCTGCCCGGACACGGTGACCTACGACTGGGCCATCGCCACCCTGAAGGACAACACCACGGGTACGACGACCACGGTGCTGCCCAAGACCTGCGCCGCCTCCGTGGCCTGGGCCAAGGTGACGTCAGCGGTCACCGCAGGGCACAGCTACACGCTCACCCTGTCGAACCGAGACGACAACTACGCAGGTGACGCCACCTACACCAGGTACGACGACGTAGCTCTCGTGTAAGGACCGCGAGTACGTGAGCCCCAGGTCGGATCACCGTCCTGGGGCTCACGTGCTTCATGTCGCGTTGTCGCAGGTCGTACTGCCCCGCGGCCTCGATCCCGAGCAGCCGGCTATGTGCCGAGCCCTCGCCACTGCTTGATCCAGGCGCGTGCCATGGCGGCGGAGTTGTCGGCAGCCAGCTGCTGGTAGACGAGGTACTCCGAGACCCACAGCATGTCGGGCAGGTCGGTGTCGGAGATGCCGCGGAAACCTAAGAAGGGCAGGTGATGTGCCGTCGCTACCGCCATGACCGCCGCGGTCTCCTCGTCCTCGAGAAGGTACGGCGAGGTAGCGGCGTGATGGCGTTGGACGGGAGGTGTCACCTGCGGTGCGAAGGCTTTGGCGTATCCAGTCGTCGACATCCGTAGGGTCGTGGGAACGGCTGGCACCGTGGAGGGCGGGCAGGGGTCGCATCCCTGCAGGGCGCCGCCGGCAGGGGTGCAATCGGCTTCCGCACTGAGGTCGTAGCTGGTACCGGCTCCACCGACGAGGACGTGTGGCGTCCGCGGAAGCGGAACCGCATGCAGGCTGCCGAGGGCGTCACACGCGCACGGGCCGACGTTCACGGCGGCCATCCTCTCCAAGGAGACCTGCCTCGCGATCATGCGTACCTGGGTGACGAGCTTTGCGTTGACGCGCTGGTAGGACGTGCCGTCGTTGAGGGTCCAGCGGTCCGGGACCACGACGTCTCCGAGGTTGGCGGGTCCTTTCCCTCCCGCCGTGCCGGAGAAGGCGACGGCGCTGACGCACGAGAGGTGCGAGAGCGCGAGCGCAGCTGTGCTCCGGGCATGACGCAGGCCGATGCCGGTGAGGGCGAGCGTGACGCGGCGGCCCTCGAGGGTGCCGGAGAAGAAGGCATGCCCTCCGATGCGCCGCGGCTGATGGGCGTCCTGGTGGAGCAGGGCCAGGTTGGCGCGGATCTCGGCCGGATAGGCAGACAGCAGCAGGACCTGGGAGCAGTGAGCTGAAGCCGCGCGCGCGGGAGCCACAACCGAGAGCGCTACCAGGACGGCGGCGAGGACAGCGACGCGCAAAGCTCGCACCGGAGTCGTGGAAGCTAGCTGGTGCCTGATGCGCAGTCCTTCACGTAGTCGACCCCTACCAGGGTGGCGATCCCGCAGATCGTGGTCGGGACCTTCGGGGTCGGGACGGCCTGGGCGGCGGGAACGGCCACGCCGCCGAACGCAAGGACAAGCGCCGAGACGCTGAGGATTCGCTTCATGCGTGAGCGGTTCGACGCCCGGGAGGGGAGTCCTGCTTGAGACTCGCGGATGAAACCGGTGTCAGCCGTGAGGCCAGCCTGCGGTCAGGGGGTCGGGAGAGGTACGCAAGGGCCCTTGCTGGTCGGGGTCGGGTCGTAGCAGACCTCGTCTCCCTTGACGTAGGGCAGCGCGACCGGCAGGGACTGCGCGGGCGCGACGCGCGCGACGGCGTCGAGCGGAACACAGTGCGTTGTCTGCAGGCTGACGGTGACACAGACACCGGACGCGCCGACGGTCACGCTGACTGGGAGTGGCCCGATCGGGTTGGCGGACGCGCCGACAGCTCCAGCGCACACAGCGCCACAGGCGAGGACCAGAGCAAGGCGGACAGACACGACGCAGACTCCTGAGCTTGTGGGTTGGTGCCGGTGAGTTCGACGTCGAACGAGCTGCTCCTGCCTTTGACGTGCGACGGAAACAGCGAGCCTCAGCGTCTTTCGGGCCTCTCAGGGCATGCCTGAGTCCCGGACGGGGTGCTGGTTGTCCGGGTTCTCAGGCCTTGGTGCTCGGGTTGTGCGGTGGCGGGGCGTCAGTAGCCCGCGGGTTGTCGGGTGAAGGTCCAGCCGCCTCGGCTGGTCCACTGGTAGTCGCCGTTGGGGAGTTTTTCGACGGTGAAGGCGGCTTGTTTGGCGCGGTGGTGGTGGCGGCAGAGGCACTGGAGGTTGTCGGGGTGGGTGGGCCCGAGGGGCCAGGGTTTCCGGTGGTCCTTGTCGGTCATGAGGGCCGGTCGGGTGCAGTGCGGGAACACGCACGTCCGATCCCGGGCTTCCAGGAACCGTTGGACGCGCTTTGGGACGCGGTAGCCGGCGACGCCGCGGTTGCTGCGTCCGGCTGGGGCGGGGTTGCGGGCCATCGCCCGCAGCGCGTCCCGAACCGGGTCGCTGGGGGCTGTCCGGGCAGCTGAGGCCGGCGCGGTCCGGGTAGCTGACGGCGGTGCGGTCGGCCCGTCCCAACCGGCCCGCTCTGGTGCGACGGCCGGCTCTCGCGCGTCGGCCGGCTCTGGTGCCACGGCCGGTTCGGGCTCGGAGGCAGGCTCCGCGTCGGTGGCCGTGTCGGCCAGGTCGGCGGGCGTGACGGGATCACTCACGCTGAACGGGGTGCCGTTCTCGTCGACGTTGATGGCGGTGAGGTCCGCGGCGTCGTCGAGCAGGTCCCGGGCGGTGCTGGGGAGG
>JAODNB010000245.1 GCA_025464795.1 Frankiales bacterium | reverse complement strand
GCCTGGGCGCGGAGGTCGTCCTCCATGCCGTTGATGACCTTCGGTGCCAGCATCGGGTCCAGCAGCTGCCGGTAGCGGGTGTGCTCCGGGCGGTCGACGGCGATGGGCACGAGCGGGACAGGGCTGCCCAGGGAGTCGAAGGCGCGGGCCGAGGAGAAGAGCTCGGGATGGTGGTGCGCGAACTGCACCGCTTCGGGGCTGGTGAGCAGCCAGCTGCCGTCGGCAGTCTGGATCACCGCCCCCGCGTCGCGCACGCACTGCCACCCGGCTCCTCGGTCCTTGGCCATGGGGGCGTCGGCCAGCAGGAAGCTTTCGGCTGCCGTCATCCTCGGGGGCTCCAGAAGGACATCTGCACGGTCGCCATGTCGAGGCTGTCGCTGAGCGCCATCCGACCGTCCGCCATGCGGGCGAAGAACTCGTCGAACACCTCCGAGGGAGAGCCGTCGAGGTCGTAGACCGCGAGGTAGCGGTGGGGAGGCGGTGGCGGCACGACCGCGTCCATGCCCTCGGGGACCTCGGGGGTGAACTGGACGAGGTCGTAGCGCCGGGCGGACGTCACGCCCGGCACGGCGCAGACGTCGTGCACGTGCACCTCGTCGTACCAGGTGTTGAACTCCTCGTCGCGGCCCTCCACCGCGTTGCTGAGGACCAGGAACTGGGTACCCGACATCGGCTGTCTCCTTCGTGGTGTTCGCAGTAGGACGGTCAGGGGGCGGGACGGAACTCGGGCACCCGGAAGTCGCCGCCGGGGAGCGGGACCACCTCGGCCTGGACCCGGTCCCCCACGTGCACGGCGTCGGGCTCAGCGTGGAGCACGGCGACCAGGTGCAGGCCGCGCTGCTCCTGCAGCTCCACGGTGGCCACGACGTACGGCGGCAGGCGTCCGGGCACGGTGGGCTGGCGCACGACGATGAAGCTGACGACGGTCCCGGCACCGGACACGGACTCGATCGCCACCGCCCCGGCGCACGCGCGGCAGCGCTCCAACGGCGGGTGCATCCACAGCGAGCACTCCTGGCAGCGGCAGATCCCGAGCTCGCCCTTGCCAAGGCTGTCCCAGAAGTCCTGGGTGTCGGGATCGGGCAGCGGCTGCGGCGTGAGGGCAGCGAAGTCGCTCACGGCCGGTCCGCGCTGTACACGACCGCGCCACCGTAGGGGCCGCCACCCGCCGTGACCAGAGCGGTCCGCGCGTCCGGCACCTGCCGAACGCCGGCGTCCCCGCGGAGCTGCAGGACCGCCTCGTAGTGGTGGTTCAGGCCATGGACGTAGCCCTCCGACAGCAGCCCGCCGTGCGGGTTGACGACGATGTCGCCGCCGTAGGTGGCCCGGCCCTCCCGGTAGAAGTCTCCGACCTCGCCCTTCCCGCAGAAGCCGTAGTCCTCCATGGTGGCCATGACGGTGTAGGTGAAGCAGTCGTACATCAGCGCCACGTCCATGTCTGCCGGCCTCAGACCGGTGCTGTTCCACAGCCGAGGGGCGGCGGTGCGCGAGTACATCGCCGTCTGGTCGTCCCAGGCGGTCCAGGTCGAGCCGCTCTGGGAGCTCCCCGAGCCCACCAGCCACACCGGCTTGTGGCGGGTGCTCTGCGCGACCGCCTCCGAGGTCACGAGCACCGCGACGGCGGCGTCGATCTCGTAGGTGCAGTCGAAGACCCGGAACGGCTCGTTGATCCAGCGCCCCTGGAGGTACTGGTCCAGCGTGAGCGGGTCCTTCATGATCGCGTGCTCGTTGGCCATCGCGTGGGTCCGCTGCTGGACCGCGATGGCTCCGAGGTCCTGCGAGGTGGTGCCGTAGGTGTGCATGTGCCGACGGGCCCACATCGCGAACCACTGCGGGGGCACGAGGAACCCGGAGGGGGCGTCGAACTGGGCGTCGTCCGGGACCTGGACCGGCGCTTCCATGGAGCCGAGGCGATGACCGGACCGGCCGTTGAGGGAGCGGTAGACGAGAACGGACCGGCAGAGCCCGGCCTCGATGGATGCCGAGGCGAGCGCGATGAGGTCCGAGACGACGTTGCCGCCGGCGTAGACGCTGTAGCTCCAGGCCAGCTCGTCCTTGCCCAGGGCGTAGGACACGTCACCGGGATGGGCCGAGTCCCCCACCTGGAAGCAGACCATCCCGTCGACGTCAGCCACCGCCATCCCGGCGTCCGCCAGGGCCGCGCGACAGGCCTCGACGGCCATGGCCCGGGTGGTGCGGCCGGACCGTCGGGAGAAGCTGGTGCGTCCGATGCCCACGAGCGCGGTTGCCATGCGACCTGCTTTCACGAGCGTGCCTGTCCGGGACGGGTGTGCTAGCCGAGCGCTGCAGTGCCACCGGCGATGAGGGGGTAGAGCGCGTCCGCCCCCCGGGCAGCGACGAGGCGACCGAGGTAGCGGTCCCAGAAGGCCCCGTCGCCCCACTCGCGCCGCCACGACCACAGCCGGCGGGTGGCCTGGTGCAGGGAGTACTCCTGTGTCATGCCCATGGCGCCGTGCGCCTGGTGCCCGGCCCGGGTCGACACGTGGACGGCCTCGGCGGCGAGCGACTTCGCGCAGGCCGTCTCGACCGCTCCGCCACCGCGCTCGGTCTCGCGCCCCGCGACGTCCGAGGCAGCCCCGACGAGGGCAGCCTGCTGCGCGACGTGGACCAGGTGCTCCTGGATCGCCTGGAACCGGTTCAGCGGCTTGCCGAACTGCTCGCGCTCAGCGGTGTACTGGACCGTCGTGTCGCGCACCCGCTCCAGCGCTCCCGCGATCAGGGCGACGCGGGTCAGCGCGCCACGCAGCCGCAGCTGCTCGGCATCGATGGAGGTCGGTGCGACGACGTCGACCGGGACGGCGAAGTGGACGGTGTCCCGCGGCTCGCCGGCCATGTTGGTCAGGGGCTCGACCCGGAGGTCGGCGGTCGGGAAGGACGCCACGGCGAAGCGGCCGTCAGCCGGCAGCAGGACGACGACCCGCTCGGCGGACCGGGCCCACGGCACCCTCGTGGCCGTTCCCGTGAGCGTGCGTCCGTCGTAGAGCAGTCCGTGGTCCACGGGCACGACGGTGACCGGACCGGCGGGCACGTCGAGGCCGGCCGAGGCGAGCAGCCAGCTCCCCAGCAGCCCGGTCTCCGCGAGCGGGAGCGGGAGCCCGTGACGCCCCGCGACCCGAAGGACCGCGAGGGCCTCGGACAGCGTGCCGCCCTGACCGCCCGCGCTCTCCGGCACCCCGATCCAGGGCAGGCCCATCTCGGCGATGGCACTCCAGGCGGCGGGCGCCCAGCCCGTCCGCTCGGCGTCCTGCACCGCCTGGTGGCTGCACAGCTCGGCGAACAGCTCCTCCGCTGTCGCGACGAGGAGGTCGGTGGTCATAACAGCGCCTTTGCGACGACGGAGCGGAGCACCTCGACGGTGCCGCCGCGGATGGTGTTCGACGGCGCGGTGAGGATCGCCTCGCACAACAGCCGCTCGAACAGCGAGGTCGACTGCGGCGACGGCTCCACGTCGACGAGGTGCTGCAGCGCCTCGAGCACGTCCTGCTCGAAGCGGGTGCCCAGCTCCTTGACCAGCGCGGCCTCCACGACGGGCGACCTGCCTTCGTCGATCGTCCGCGCCGACGCCAGCGACAGCTGACGCAGGCCCCACCAGCACGCGGTCAGCCGTCCCAGCAGCCGCAGCGCCTCGTCGTCGAGGTCCGCGGTCTCACGCAGCCACTGCTCCACGACCACGTACGTGGACAGGTAGCGGTCGGGGCCACCGCGCTCGAAGGCGAGCTCGGCGGTGTTCTGCGACCAGCCGCGGCCGACCTCGCCGAGCACGAGCTCGTCGGGGACGAAGACGTCGTCGAGCACGACCTCGTTGAAGTCAGCGGTGCCGTCGAGGAAGGGGATCGGGTTGACCTTCAGCCCGCTCGAGCTCATGTCCACGAGGAACTGCGTCATGCCCTGGCGCCGGTCGCTCTCCTCGCTGGAGCGGCACAGTGTGATCATCCAGTCGGTGCGGTGGGCTCCCGTCGTCCAGACCTTGGTGCCGTCCAGCCGCCAGCCGCCCTCGACCTTGCGGGCGGTCGTCCGCAGCCCGGCGAGGTCGCTGCCCGCACCCGGCTCGCTCATGCCGATCGAGAACCCGAGCTCGCCGCTGCAGATGCCCGGAAGGAAGCGCTGCTTCTGCGCCTCGCTCCCGAAGGCAGCGATCGTCGAGCCGCTCTGCCGGTCAGCGACCCAGTGGTGTCCGACCGGAGCGCCCCAGGCGAGCAGCTCCTCGGTCACGATGAAGCGCTCCACCGCACTGCGCTCGCCGCCGCCGTAGGCCTTGGGAAGGGCCATGCCGAGCCACCCGCGCGCGCCGAGCTTGCGCGAGAAGGCCTTGTCGGCCTCGGCCATGAAGCCGAGCCCCGGTCGGTAGCTGCCACGCGGGAGCTCCTCGGCGAGGAACGCCCGGACCTCGCTCTGGAGGGCCAGCTCCAGCGGACGCAGGTCTGTGGTGACGAAGCGTGGCCCTGCCTTCATACCGGTCCCTCCGGAGAACGTTCAAGAAGGGTACAGGATTGCACTTGATGCACTGCAACTGATCCGTCACCTGATGGAGACAGCCCGGACACGGCGTCCGGGCACCCTCAGCTCATGGCTTCCGAATCCCTGACCCCCGTACATGTCCCGAAGGCCGCCGAGCTCGTGGCCGACGCCCTGCGGGGCCGCATCCTGCGCCGCGAGCTGCTTCCGGACGACCGGCTCCCGTCGGAGTCTCAGCTCATGGAGCAGTACGGAGTCTCCCGGCCGACCCTGCGCGAGGCGCTCCGGCTGCTCGAGGCTCAGCAGCTGCTCCTGATCAAGCGTGGCTCGCGCGGCGGTGGTGTGGTGCGGGTTCCCGGGCGGGAGCCCTCCATCGAGGCCATCACCCTGTGGTTGCTGCTCAGCCAGCCCGGCGTCACCCGGCAGTCGGCGGAGCACCTCGCTGCGGCCGCCCACGAGGCTCTCGACCTGGCCGCCGCCTCGGTCCGACCCGCGCGCCGGCGACGCGCTGCCTGAGGCCCCGTTGACCTGCTCAGCCGTATATCGTTAACTTGTTGCACGTAATCGTTGCGACTCGTGGCGAGCACCGACGGCAGAAGGAAGCGACTTGTGAGCGGCGTCATGCAGGGAGTGAAGGTCCTCGAGGTGGCCGCCTGGACCTTCGTACCAGCGGCAGGCGCCGTCCTCGCCGACTGGGGCGCAGACGTCATCAAGGTCGAGCACCCCGAGACCGGTGACCCCCAGCGCGGCCTGTCCGTAGGTGCGGTCGGCGCCAGGGGGGTGGGCGGCGTCAGCTTCATCATGGAGCAGCCCAACCGCGGCAAGCGGAGCATCGGACTCGACTTCACCTCTGATGACGGTCGCGCGCTGCTGCTGAAGCTCGCCGCCGAGTGCGACGTGTTCCTCACCAACCTGCTGCCCGGCAGCCTCGAGCGCGCCCGCCTCACGGTCGAGGACCTTCGTGCCGTGAACCCGAAGATCATCTACGCCCGAGGCACCGGCTACGGCGTCCGCGGCCCCGAGGCCAACATGGGCGGCTTCGACGGCGCTTCGTACTTCTCCCGCGGCGGCGTCGCCGGCATGCTGCACGACCCGGCTGCACCGTGGCCGCCCATGCAGCGCCCGGCCTTCGGCGACATCGTCGGCGGCTTCGCGATCGCCTCGGGCATCGCTGCTGCCCTGTACAAGCGCGAGAAGACGGGCGAGCCCTCCGTCGTCGACGTCTCGCTGCTCGGGCTGGCCGCCTGGCAGATCTCCCCCGACCTGGTTGCGACCGGTCTGCTCGGCGAGGCGAACCTCCCCCGCTTCACGACCGACGAGATGCCCAACCCGCTCGTCAACTACTACCGGACCAGCGACGACCGCTACGTGCAGCTGATGTTCCTGCAGGCCGACAAGCTGTGGCCCGACGCCTGCCGGCTCATGGACAAGCCGGAGTGGAAGGACGACCCGCGGTTCGCGACCGGCCCGGCCCGGTTCGAGAACCGCGTCGAGCTGATCTCGGAGATGCGCAAGGTCTTCGAGCAGAAGACCGTCGCCGAGTGGCGCGCGATCCTCAGCACCGCACAGGGCGTGTGGGCCGTCGTCCAGACCCCGCAGGAGGTCCTCGACGACGTGCAGACGGTCGCGAACGGCTACATGCGCCCGGTGAGGACCCTCGACGGTGAGCACACCTACGACCTGGTGATGAACCCGGTCCAGTTCGACGAGACGCCTCCGGACCTGGTGCGCGCCCCCGACGCCGGCCAGCACACCGATGAGCTGCTGCTGGAGCTGGGCATGGACTACGACGAGATCGTGGAGCTCAAGGTCGCCGGTGTCATCAACTAGATGACGCTGCCACTGGAGGGCATCAAGGTCCTCGACTTCTCAGAGCACGGCTTCGTGCCGTCCTCCGCTGCAGCGCTCGGGGACATGGGCGCCGATGTCGTCAAGCTGGAGCGGCTGTCCGGCGATGCGGGTCGCAGCATCATCGCGAGCGGCATGGTGGCCACCAAGGACGGCTACGACTACCTGTTCGAGCTGTTCAACCGCAACAAGCGCGGCCTGGGGCTCGACGTCGAGGCCCCCGCCGGACGCGAGGTCTTCGAGCGCGCGGTGAAGTGGGCTGACGTCTACATCACCAACCAGCTCCCCCGGGTGCGACGCAAGCTCCGCACGGAGCCTGCCGACCTGCTGGCGATCAACCCCAAGCTCGTGTACGCCAAGGGCCACGGACAAGGCCAGCGCGGCCCTGGCGCGGAGATGGGCGGCTTCGACGGCGTCTCGTACTGGGCCCGTGGCGGTGTTGCGCACGTGCTCACCGAGCCGACGTTCCCCTCCCTGGTGCAGCAGCGGCCCGGCCTCGGGGACATCCCTTCGGGCATGTTCCTCGCCGGCGGGATCTGCGCCGGTCTCGTGCACGTGATGCGCACCGGCAAGGGCGTCGTGGTCGACACGTCCCTGCTCGGTGCCGCGGCGTGGACCCTCGGCCCGGACCTGTCGTACTCCTCCATGACGGGCGAGCAGCTGCCCACCCGCCCGGAGGCCGAGCGGTCCCCGCTCACCCGCCCGTACAAGACCGCTGACGGCCGCTGGGTCTCGCTGATGATGATCGACGAGGCGCGCTACTGGGCCCAGGGCCTGCGCGCGCTCGGCCTCGACGACCTCGTCGACGCCTACCCCGACCCGGCGTCCCGGCAGACCGCTTCCAGCAAGGCGGCGGTGCACGCGCGCATCAACGAGGTCATCGGCGGGCTGCAGACCGACGAGGTCGTGAAGCGCCTCACGGCGCACGACTGCATCTACTCGGTGTTCGCGACCCCCGTCGAGGTCCTGGACGACGAGGCCGTGCGCGACAACGGCTACCTCATGGAGCACCCGCGCGACGACGTGCGGATCGCTGCAGCGCCCGTCCAGTTCGACGACGAGGCGCTCACCATCCGCCGGCCCGGGCCGGCCCTCGGCGAGCACAGCCGCGAGGTGCTCGCGGAGCTGGGCTACAGCAAGGACGAGATCGGCACCCTCGTCACGGATGGCGTCGTCACCGCCGTCTAGCTCAGGCGCGCGCCGTCATCGCCTTGCGCGGGCGCTCGACCAGCTCGACGACCACGCCGTCGGGGTCGGTCAGGAACAGCACCGTGACCCCGCCCAGCTTCGTCCCGGGCAGCGGCACCCAGATCGGCTGAGGCACGTCGGGCAGAACGGCAGCGAGCTCGGCCCGGGCGGCGGCGACGTCGTCGACGGCCAGGGCGATCCGGTAGAAGCCGACGTGGTTCGCGGGACCGATCGGTGCTCCCGTGACCTCGGGCGTCGACCAGCTGGTCAGCTCCAGGGACAAGGAGGGATCCGCAGCGGGGCGCAGCGAGGCGACGGACACGACGCCCTCGGCCACGTTCACGTCCTCGTACCGATCAGAGGGCAGGAAGCCGATCAAGCCGTACCACCGCACGGACGCCTCGAGGTCGCGCACGGTGATGCGCAGGTGGCTGAACAGCGGCGAGGTGACCGCATCCCCCGAGGCCCCGTGCAGCTCGACGGAGACGCCGTCGACGTCGAGCAGGCGCACGACGGGCTGCACGGACGAACCGAGCGGCCAGTCACCGTCCGCCGCGACGCGGTAGCCCTTGTCGAGCGCGCCGGCGCGCAGGTCCGCGAGCGACGGCACGGCGTAGCCGACGGCAGCGAGGCCGACGTGGTGCAGGTCGGCGGGCGGCTCGCCGATCGCCCTCGGGTCGAGCCAGTCCATCAGCTCGATCGCCGGGGCCGACCTCGGTCCGCGGGCGTCGTAGAAGAACCAGACCAGCGTCGTGTTCAACCCGGCCATGCCCAGCGCGGCCCCGTCGACCGGGTCGGCGGTGGTGCGCATGCCGATGACCTGGCCGAGCAGGTCCTCGTAGAAGGGCGCGGCACTCGACAGGTCAGCGCTGTTGACGTTGCAGTGCAGCAGGGAGTGGATGTGCGCAGCGACCATCAGCTGTCGAGGACCTCGCTGGCGAGCTGCTTGCGCAGCAGCTTGCCGGTCTGGGTGTACGGGAGCTCATCGCGCAGGACCACCTCGTCCGGGGTGCGTGAACCGCGCAGCCGCTCGCGGACGAAGGCCCTCAGCTCCTGCGCGTCAAGCTGCTCACCGGGCTGGGCGACGACGGCAGCCACGATCTTCTCGCCCCACTCGTCGTCGGGGGCACCGAACACCGCAACGTCGCGGACACCGGGGTGCCGACCGAGGCAGTCCTCGATCTCAGCCGGCGCGATGTTCTCGCCGCCGCGGATGATCGTGTCGTCGGAGCGGCCGATGATGAACAAGAACCCGTCCGGGTCCTGGTAGGCCGCGTCCTTCGTCGGGAACCAGCCGCCGGCGTCCAGCACCGACCCGAGCCCCTCGTACTCCCCCGACACCTGAGCGCCGCGCACCCAGAGCTCGCCAGGAGTGCCGATGGGCACGAGTGACCCCAGCTCGTCGCGGATCTCCATCTCGATACCCGGCACGGGACGGCCCGCGCTGCCGAGCCGCGCGCGGACGAGCGGGTCGTCGGAGGCGAGCGCCTCGCGGTGGTCGTCCGGTCCCAGGACGGCGATCGTCGAGCTGGTCTCGGTCAGGCCGTAGGCGTTGACGAACCCGGTCTGCGGGAACGCTTGCAGGGCGGACTCGAGCACACCCGCAGGCATCCGCGCACCGCCGTACGCGATGGAGGTCAGGTGCGGCATCTGCGCCGGCTGGCCCTTGAGCTCCTCGACGATGCGCACGAGCATCGTGGGGACGAGCATGGCGTTGGTGATCTGCTCGGTGCGCACGGTGTCGAGCCAGACGGGTGCGTCGAAGTTGGGAAGGTAGGCGAGTCGGCGTCCTGCGTACAGGTTCGTGAGGACCGTTCCGACCCCGGCGATGTGGTAGGGCGGGACGCTCACGAGCACGGCCTGGTCCTCGTCGGCGGAGGCGAACTCGACCGTCTGCAGGACGTAGGACACCAGGTTGGAGTGCCGCAGGATGACCTTCTTCGGCTTCGAGGTCGTGCCGCTGGTGAACAGCAGCACCGCGGTCGACTCGTCGTCGACGTCGACCGGCTCCGCCGGTGTGGCGCTGCGGGCCCGGGCGAGGAACGCCTGGCTCTCCACGACCTCGGCCGTCGCTGCTCCCTCGAGCATCGGCAGATAGGCCTCATCGGCGATGACGAAGGGCTTGTCGAGCTCAGCGACCAGCTCGTGGAGCTGGTCCTGGGCGAGCCGGTAGTTCAGCGGCGCCAAGGGGATCCCGGCGATCGCGCACGAGAACAGCAGCACCGGGAACGTCGCACCGTTGACCCCGACGTAGGCGACCCGCGTCGCTCCGGAGGCGCTGAGGACGGCAGCGCCACCCGCGGCCGCCTCGGCGAGCTCAGCGAACGACAGGCCCCCGCCGTGCTTGGAGCCGATGGCCACCCGGTCGTCGCAGGCGTCCTTGGCCATGTCCAGCAGCATCGCGATGCTCATGCTCAGGTCCTCTCGACGATCGTGGCCGTACCCATGCCCCCGCCGGTGCACATGACCACCAGTCCCGTGGACAGGTCGCGACGCTCGAGCTCGTCGAGGACCGTCTGCAGCAGCATCACGCCGGTCGCGCCGATGGGATGCCCCAGGGCGATCGCCCCGCCGTTGACGTTGACCTTGTCCGGGTCGATCGAGAGGTCGCGCATGGTCTTCAGCGGGATGGCAGCGAACGCCTCGTTGATCTCCCAGAGGTCGATGTCACCGACGGACATCCCCGCCTTGGCGAGCACGCGCTCGACGGCGGGGGTGGGGGCGGTGAGCATCAGGACCGGGTCGGAGCCGACGACCGCGGTGCTGCGGATGCGCCCTCGGGCCGTCCACCCCTCGGCCTGAGCGAGCTCCTTGCTGGCCAGGAGCACCGCGGCTGCGCCGTCGACGACGCCGGAGGAGTTGCCGCCCGTGTGCACGTGGTCGATCGACGTGAGGGCGTCGTAGTGGTCGATGACCATCTGGTCGAACGTCTTCGGGAAGCCCTCGACAGCCGCGCCACCCATGGCGGCGAAGGCGGCGCGCAGACCGGCGAGGGACTCCAGCGTGGTTCCCGGTCGCGGGAACTCCTCCCGGTCCAGCGCCACGGACCCGTCAGCGTTGCGGACGGCGAGCAGGCTGCGGTCGAAGTGGCCGCCGGCGATGGCCTTCGCTGCGCGGTCCTGGCTGGTGACGGCGAACGCGTCGACGTCCTCGCGCGTGAAGCCCTCGAGGGTCGCGATCGCATCGGCGCTGATGCCCTGCGGCACGATCGGGTAGCGCTCACCGAGGGCCGGGTTCTGCCCGATCATGGTCGCCTCGGTGCCACCACCCCAGTGCGACATCGACTCGACCCCGCCGGCCACGACGAGGTCCTGCTGACCGCTGAGGATGCCCATCGCAGCGAAGGTCGCGGCCTGCTGCCCGGAACCGCAGTACCGGTTCAGCGTCATGCCCGGCGTCGTGACCGGCCAGCCCGCGTGCAGCGTCGCGAGCCGCCCGATGCAGGCGCCGTGGTCGTTGTTGAACTCCGCGTTGCCGATGACGACGTCCTCGACCCTGCTCGGGTCGATGCCGGTGCGCTCCACCAGGCCGTTGAGGCACTGCGCGAGCAGCTCCTGGGGGTGCAGGTGGTGGAGCCCACCGCCGGCCTTGCCACGACCCCGGGGGGTCCGCACGCCGTCGATGATCCAGGCTTCGCGCATCAGCGGGGGTCCTTCGTCCAGAGCGGGATGTAGTTGTATCATTGCACGGTCTAGGCCGCGGGACCATCAGGCGGCGAGCGCCCCACAGCGAGAGGCAGGGCAGGGATGTCGACGGCCAACGCGCTGGTGCTGACCCCGGAGCACGAGGACATGCGGCGAGGCCTGCGGACCTTCCTCCAGATCGCCTCCTCCGAGACCGAGGTCCGGCGGCTGATGGAGACAGCTGACGGCTTCGACGCTGCGACGTGGCGTCGGCTGACCTCCGAGTTCGCGGTCACCGGTCTCGTCGTCCCTGAGGAGCTCGGCGGCGCCGGCTTCGGGTTCGTGGAGCTCGGCGTGGTGATGGAGGAAGCCGGCCGCGCCCTGCTCGTCGCCCCCCTGCTGTCGACCGCCCTCGCCACCGCGGCGCTGCTCGCCAGCGGGGACGTCGAGGCGCAGAAGAGCTGGCTGCCGGGCATCGCCTCCGGAGACGTGCGCGCCACGGTCGCCTTCCCGCCGGTCGGGACGACGACACCCACGGTGACCCACGACAGCGGTGTGCTGACCGGCTCGGTGTCCTACGTCCTCGACGGCCACACCGCCTCGCTGATCGTGGTCGCCGCCGGCACCGAGCTGTTCCTGGTCGACGGCTCCGCTGCCGGGTTGACCCGGACGGTGCTCCACACCATCGACGAGACCCGCAAGCTCGCCCGGCTCGACCTGGACGGCGTCGCCACCACCCCGCTGGCCGGGTCGGTCGACCACGTGCGCGACGTCGCAGCGGTGCTGCTGTCGTTGGAGCAGGTCGGTGCTGCTCAGAAGGTGCTGGAGAGCACGGTCGACTACGTCAAGACCCGCAACCAGTTCGGCCGCGCCATCGGCTCGTTCCAGGCCGTCAAGCACCGCTGCGCGGACATGCTGGTCGAGGTCGAGTCCGCGCGCTCTGCGGCCTACGGAGCCCTGGGTGCGCTGGCTGCGGGCGACCCCGACGCACCTGTCCTGGCGAGCATCGCCAAGGCGTTCTGCTCCGACGCGTTCGTCGCCTGCGCAGGTGACAGCATCCAGCTGCATGGCGGTATCGGCTTCACCTGGGAGCACAGCGCCCACCTCTACTTCAAGCGTGCCAAGGCGAGCCAGCTGCTGTTCGGCGACTCGGCGCACCACCGGCAGAAGCTCGCCGAGCACCTCAACCTCCGCTAACCCCAACCAAGCCAAGGAGATCTGCGCACATGACCGGTGTGGTCGAAGGACGAGTCGTCATCGTGACCGGAGCCGGCAACGGCATCGGGCGCGCGCACGCGCTGCTGTTCGCCCAGGAGGGCGCAAAGGTCGTCGTCAACGACCTCGGTGGGGCGCGGGACGGTGAGGGCACCTCGGCCGGTCCGGCTCAGGCCGTGGTCGACGAGATCAAGGCCGCAGGCGGCGAGGCCGTCGCGAACACCGACGACATCTCCAGCTGGGACGGTGCGGAGCGGCTTGTGCAGCAGGCGATCTCGGAGTTCGGGCAGCTGGATGTGCTCGTCAACAACGCCGGCATCCTGCGCGACCGGATGCTGGTCAACATGAGCGAGGCCGAGTGGGACGCGGTCATCAAGGTCCACCTCAAGGGCACCTTCGCCCCGATGCGGCACGCCGTGGCCTACTGGCGCGACCAGTCGAAGGCTGGCAACCAGATCGACGCCCGCGTCATCAACACCACCTCCCCTTCGGGCCTGTTCGGCAACGCCGGTCAGACCAACTACGGCGCGGCCAAGGCCGGCATCGCGTCGATGACCCAGATCGCCGCGATGGAGCTCGGGCGCTACGGCGTCACGGTCAACGCCATCGCCCCGACGGCCCTCACGCGGATGACCGAGGACCTGATGGGCCTGGACTCCCAGTCCGAGGAGGCCAAGGCCTCCCTCGCACCGGAGAACATCTCGCCCCTCGTGGTGTGGCTGGCCAGCCCGGAGGCTGCGGGCGTCACCGGCCGTGTCTTCGGGGTGTGGGGCAACAAGATCTCGGTCGCCGAGGGCTGGGCCTACGGCCCCACCGTCGACCGCACCGAGCGCTGGCTGCCGGGCGAGCTGACCGAGGTCCTTCCCCAGCTCGTCAAGGAGGCCGCGGCGAACGCGGACATGATGGGCACCCGCCCTGCGGCCGGCTGACGTGGCGCTTCTCGACGGCTCCTTGGTCGGGAAGGTCGCTCTGGTCACCGGCGCGAGCCGCGGGCTGGGAGCGGCCATCGCCGGTCGGCTTGCGATGGAGGGCGCGGCCGTCGCCGTGTCCGCCCGCACCCTGGACCCCGACCCGCGCTACGCCGGGACGCTGCAGGACACCGTCCTGGCCATCGAGAAGATCGGTGGCACCGCCAAGGCCTTCCAGTCGGACCTGTCCAAGAGCGACCAGCGGCAGGCCCTCGTCGCCGATGTCACCCGTGAGCTCGGCCCCATCGACATCCTGGTCAACAACGCCGCGGTCACGTTCTTCTACCCGCTGCAGGACTTCCCGCTGAAGCGACTCGACCTCATGCTGGAGGTCCAGGTCCGGGCTCCGTTCGAGCTGACGCAGCTCGTGCTTCCGGGCATGTACGAGCGTGGTGGCGGCGTCATCCTGAACATCAGCTCGCGCGCCGCCGAGCACCCGGGCCAGCCGCCGTACGACCCGGTGTTCACGAAGGGCTTCACGGCCTACGGTGCCTGCAAGGCGGCACTCGAGCGGCTGACGACGGCGATCGCCGCTGAGGGCTACGAGCACGGTGTGCGGGCCAACACCCTCGCGCCGCTCGACAACGTGGCCACCCCGGGAGCGGGCGCGCACGACCTCGTGTCGGACTTCGCCCTCGAAGACCCTTCCGTCATCGCGGAGGCCGCCCTGGCACTGGTCGAGGGCGAGCTGACGGGGCTCAACGCCCTGAGCCAGACCCTCGTGGCCGAGCTGGGGCGGACGCCTCAGCCCCTGCCCGAGGGTCTCGTCACCACCTGACGGGCCCGCTCTAGCGGACGCCTGCCGTGAGGAGCATGGCGCCGCCGAAGGTGCCGCCGCCGTTGCCGGCGACCGCGACCTCGTGCCGCCCCTGCTTCTGACGCGCACCGCCCTCGCCGCGCAGCTGCACGACGGCCTCGTGAACGAAGCCGAGCCCGTGCAGACGACCGGCGGACAGCTGGCCGCCGTGGGTGTTGACGGGGATCTCGCCGTCGAGGGCGATGCGCTTGCCGCCCTCGACGAAGGACCCGCCCTCGCCCTCGCCGCAGAAGCCGAGCGCCTCGAGCCACTGCAGCGTGATGATGCTGAAGCCGTCGTAGATCTCGGCGACGTCGACATCAGCCGGACGCAGGTCGGTGCGCTCCCACATCATCTCGGCGGCGTACTTCACAGCCGTGCGGGTCGGGCTCTCGTACTGGTCCCAGCTGTTGCGGGTCCGGTACGCCGTGCCGACGGCGTTGACGTGCACCGGCGTCTTCTTGGCATCCTTGGCGCTGTCGACGTGCGACACGATGAACGCCGTCGAGCCGTCGCACGGGACGTCGCAGTCGTACAAGCACAGGGGGCTGGTGATGAGGCGCGCCGAGAGGTAGTCGTCCAGCGACATGTCGTCGGTGTAGACGGCGTTCGGGTTCAGCTGCGCGTTGCGACGGGCGTTGACCGGGATCTGCCCGAGCTGCTCGCGGGTGAGGCCGTACTGCGTCATGTAGCGGTTGGTCATCATCGCGAACCAGTGCGGTGCAGCGAGGGCGCCTGGGACGAGCGTCCACTGCATCTGGCTGCCGACCGTGGGGTTGCTCACCGCGGCACCGCGACCGCCGATCTGGTTCGTGCTCTCGGTGACGGTGCGGTAGACCAGCACGTTCTTGGCCAGGCCTGCCGACACGGCGATGCAGGCGTTGACGAGGCAGGAGAGCTGGGCGCCGCCCTCGCTGTTCGCTGACAGCCAGTCGACCTTCAGCCGCAGGGCGTCCTGCACGTCCGGAGCACCGGGACCGGTGAAGCCAGGCGTGGCGGCCAGCCCGCCGCCCGGGTAGGTGGCCACCCCGTCGATGTCTGCCGGCGTCAGGCCGGCGTCCTCGATCGCCATGAGGGACGCCTCGACGGTGAGGTCGAGGTCGCTGCGGCCGACGCGTCGGCCCACCTGTGACTGACCGATGCCGCGGATGTAGGTGTCGCGCTCGCCCCGGATCATCGGACGGGCCGGAAGAACGGGAGCTTCACGCCATCAGAACCGTTCACGAACACGACCTCCACGGGCATGCCGACCTCGATCTCGTCGTTGTTCACGTCCACCAGCTGCGTGGTGATCTTCACGTCGTCCTGCTCGTCCAGCGTCACCATCGCCGGGCAGTACGGGTCCAGCCCCGGTACGAACGGCTGCACGTTCACGGTCCAGGCGTAGAGCGTGCCGCGGCCGGACACCTGCTTCGGCGCGACATCCCTGCTGTAGCAGTAGCCGCAGACCGGGCCCGGCGGGTGCGTGATCTTGCCGCAGGCGTTGCACGTCAGCATCCGCAGCGCCGTCCCGTCCCCACGCCAGTAGAAGTCGGTGTCGGGTGACTGGATCGGCGTGAACGAGGGGAAGCTGTCGGGGATCGCGAACCGCAGACCCTCCAGCACGCTCTCGGAGCGGGCAGCGGACATGGGCACCACTTTCTGATCGGCCGTGCACTTCTAGTTCTATGATATGACCACATCACATCATCGGGAGGAAGGGGATCGGCGGTGGAACTCCAGTTCACCCGGGTCGAGGTCGTCGACCTCGTCGCGACCGTCACCCTCGCGCGACCCCCGGTCAACGCCCTCAGCGCCCCGATGATGCGCGAGCTCGCCCGGGTCTTCGACGAGCTGGGCCGGAGCCAGGACGCGCACGTCGCCGTCCTCACCGCCGACGGCGACAAGATCTTCTGCGCAGGGGCCGACGTGAAGGAGTCCGAGCGGCGCTACGTCCGCAGGGAGCTGCTGCCCGACGAGAGCGTCGCCGATCTCATCGACCCGGGCGCCGTCGTCCGCGCCATGCTCTGGGGCATCCGGCACGGTCAGCTGCCGGTCATCGCTGCCGTCAACGGCCTGGCACTGGGTGCCGGCGCCGCCCTGGTCGCGAGCTGCGACGTCATCGTCGCCTCCGACAACGCGGCCTTCGCCCTGCCGGAGATCGACGTCGGCGTCCTCGGCGGGGCCCGGCACGTGCAACGGCTGGTCGGACCGTGGAAGACGCGCGAGATGATGCTGACGGGTGAGCGGGTGCCGGCATCCGAGCTGCACCGCCTCGGCGCGGTCTCCCAGGTCGTGCCCGCTGAAGACCTGGCCGTCACCGCCCACTTCCTGGCGACCCGGATGGCAGCGAAGAGCCCGCTCGCCCTGCGGATGGCCAAGCAGTCGATGAACCGCGTCGAGCACCTTTCCCTCGAAGAGGGCTACCAGCTCGAGCAGGACTACACCGCGCGCATCAGCCCCTTGAACGACGCGAAGGAGGCCCGCGCGTCGTGGCAGGAGAAGCGCACACCTACCTGGAGCTGGAGCTGACGAGATGACCGACGAGCAGAGCACGGTCGATGCCGCACTGGACGCGCTCCTGGCGAGTGCCGACCCGGCGGGTGACCCGGTCGCCTTCCTCAACGCCCAGTACGACGCCGGCCTGGCCTGGGTGTCGTTCCCTGTCGGTACGGGCGGGCTCGACGTCAGCCCTCAGTGGCAGAAGCACGTCAACGACCGGATCGCCGCAGCCGGCGGTCCCAGCGGCTTCGCGCGCAACCCCCTGGGCTACGGCATGGGCGGGCCGACGATCCTCGCCCACGGCACCCCGGAGCAGCACCAGCGCTTCCTGCGTCCGCTGTTCACCGGCGAGGAGATCTGGTGCCAGCTGTTCAGCGAGCCCGGTGCCGGCTCCGACCTGGCGAACGTGGCCACCCGCGCCCGCAAGGACGGTGAGGACTGGCTCGTCGAGGGCCAGAAGGTCTGGACCTCCTGGGGGCACGTCGCCCGCTGGGGCATGCTCCTGGCCCGCACAGACCCCGACGTCGCCAAGCACCGCGGCCTCACCTACTACCTCTGCGACATGCACGCTGCCGGTGTCGAGGTGCGACCGCTGCGCCAGATGACCGGCAACGCCGAGTTCAACGAGGTCTACCTGACGGATGTGCGGCTGCCCGACGACCTCCGCCTCGGTGAGGTGGGGGCGGGATGGGGCGTCGCGATGACCACCTTGTCGAACGAGCGCTACATGCTGTCTGAGGGGCTCACTCCGGAACCCGCTGCCCTGCAGGCGATCGAGCTCTGGCAGGGGCGCGAGGACAAGACCTCCGCCGAGGCTCTGGTCCTGCGGGACCGGGTCGTGGACACCTGGCTCAAGGTGCAGGTGAACAAGATGACGATCGCCCGGGGTGATGCCGAGCGCGAGGCCGGTGTCGCCGGCCCGCAGGGCTCGGTCGCCAAGCTGCAGACCGGCAAGCTCAACAAGGCCGCGACCGAGCTGTGCGTCGATCTGCTCGGCGAGGACGGCCTGCTCATCGGCTCGTACGCGGCGGTCGACCAGACCTTCGAGGACCACGGGTACGACACCCCTGCGCGGGCCTGGCTCCGCGCCCGCGCGAACACCATCGAGGGCGGCACGTCGGAGATCCTGCACAACATCCTGGGAGAGCGGGTGCTCGGGCTCCCCCCGGAGCAGCGCGCGGACAAGGACGTCGCCTGGAGCAAGTCCGCCCGCTCCTAGGAGCAGGTGCTACTGCATCATCTCGACGACGGTCTTGGCGAGCGGCCGCGCGAGGTAGTGCTTGTTGACCTCGACGAGGTGCTTGCGCCACAGGGCTTCCGCCGCGTCGGGGTCCCTCGAGGCGATGGTCTCGACCAGCTTCACGTGGGTCTTGTGGACCTGCAGGTGCTCCAGCTGGTGGACACCGCGGTCCAGGCTCGCTGTGTAGCGACGCCGGGCGGTCCCGACGATGTGGTAGACCATCTGGATCAGGACCTCGAGGGTCTCGTTGCCCGCCAGCTCGGCGACCAGCAGGTGGAACGCGGTGTCGTGCGCCCCGTATGCCTCGGGGTCGTCGAGGAACTCCCCCGCGGCGTTGACAGAGGCCTGCAGCCGGGCGATCTGCTTGGGCTTGGCGTTCGCGGCGAGGATGCGCGCGAGGGGCACCTCGAGCTCGGCTCGGGCGTTGTACACGTCCGCCATCGTCGTGCCTCGGTACTCCAGGACGTAGCCGACGTACCGGGCTGCGACGTCGCCGTCGGGGACCTGCACGCGGGCACCGCCGCGGGCACCCCGACGGACGTGGATCAGGGACTCGGACTCGAGGATGCGGAAGGCCTCACGCAGGGTCGGCCGACTGACCCGGAACTGCTGCATGAGCAGGGCTTCCGACGGCAGGGAGTCGTTCTCCTTGAGGTCGCCCGTGACGATCTGACGGCGGAGGGTTGCAGCGACCAGCTCGGCTGCCTTAGGTACGCGGATGACCTCGTCGGCTGCTGTCATGACCGCTCCCCCTTCGTTCGTCGGCATGCGAACACCGCATTTGTCATACGAGTCTACCGAAGTAAGAGGTTGTGTCGACTCGTCCGACACGCTGGCTCAGCTGACGTGCCATCCCGTGTCAGCCGCGATCCTGCTGGCGTTGACGAGCAGCGCCGCGTCACTGCAGAGCCAGACCACGATCTCAGCGATCTCCTCGGGCTGCGCGAGCCGGCCGAGCGGCTGGATGGTCTCCATCCGGCGGACCTGGTCGGGCGTGAGGAACTCGCGGGCAGCTTCCGTGATGCCTGTCTCCACGTTACCCGGGGCGATGGCGTTGACCCTGATGCCGCGCCGGGCGTACTGCAGCCCTGCCACTGTCGTCAGTCCGACCACCCCGTGCTTGCTTGCGGTGTAGGCGATATCGCCCACGTTGCCCTTGTACGTCGTCTCCGAGGCGACGTTCACGATCGCGCCCCCGCCCCGGGCGAGCATCGCCGGGATCTCGTGCTTGAGGCACAGGAAGACGCCCCGGAGGTTCGTGCCGATCACGTCGTCCCACAGGTCCAGCGGGTAGTCCACGACTGAGTGCTGCGGCCCGATGATGCCGGCGTTGTTGTGGGCGTAGTCCAGACCGCCGTAGGTCGCGGCGGTGAAGCCGACCATGTCGGCCACGGCATCGTCCTGGGAGACGTCCGCCTCGACGAAGCTGGCCGTGCCGCCGGCTTCGCGGACCAGGTCGACCGTCTCGAGCCCCCGCGCGACGTCGATGTCGGCCACCACGACGCTGGCACCGCAGGCGGCGAAGCGGCGGGCCGACGCGCGACCCATGCCGTAGCCGCCGCCGGTCACGAGGGCGACCTTGCCACCGAGGTCGATCGACACCTGGCTCATCGCGCGATGACGTCCTCGCCGAGCTTGCGCAGCGACTCCTCGGCCGCCGACGGGTCGTCCCCGCAGCTCAGCATCGCCATCCAGTCGACCCCGAGCGCCTCGAGCTCCGCGACCTGCTCGCGTCGCTGGTCCGCGTCCCAGCCCTGCCTAAGGTCCAGCATGGGCCACCGGCCGGCGACGACGACCTCCACAGGAGGACGCCCCGCCGCCTCGGTCAGCTCCCGCACCTCGTCGATGCCGTCCCGCAGTGCCACGAGGTCGGGCACCTGCCGGGTGCGGATCGTGGCGGACTGCTGCTCGTCGCCCATCACGACCAGCCAGCCCTGACCCAGCCGTGCCGCGCGCTCCCGACCGAAGCGGCTGTTCCCGTGCACCCAGAGCGGCGGGTGCGGCTGCTGCACGGGGAGCGGTTGCATCTTCGTCCCGCGGGTGGAGAAGCCGCGGCCTTCAGCCGACACGTCCTGACCGCCCCACGCCTCGGTCATCACAGCCCAGGCCTGGTCGAAGGCATCCAGTCGACTCGCGGGATCGACTCCCAGGGCGAGCATCTCGGACTTCAGGTAGCCGGTGCCGGCTCCGACGATGAGCCGTCCCCCGCTGAGGTGGTCCAGGGTCGCGAGCTGATGAGCGGCCAGGAACGGGTTCCGGTAGGGCAGCACCAGCACGAAGGTGAGCAGCTTGATGGTCGACGTGACGGCTGCGCAGAAACCCAGCGCCGCAAAGGGATCGATGCTGCCCTCCCCGCCGGCGCGGACCCAGTTCCCCGACGGGGCAGGGTGATCGGTGAAGCCGAGCGCGTCGAAGCCCGACTCCTCCGCTGCCCGCGCGAAGGCGGTGACGTGCGCGGGACTGATCATCGCGGGCGTCCAGGCAGGGTCACCGGAGCCGTGCTGCACTGCGAACCTCACGTCGACTCGCGCGGGCGTCGCAGCAAGCCCTCCTGCATGACGGTGGCGACGAGCCGGCCCTGGGGGTCGAACACGTGGCCGCGGCACAGCGCCCGACCGTCGCCGGCCCAGGTGCTCTCCATCTCGTAGAGCAGCCAGTCGTCGGCGCGGAACGGGGCGTGGAACCACATGCTGTGGTCGAGGCTCGACCCCTGGACGTTCCGCGGTCCGCCCATGACCAGGCCGTGCGGCGGCAGCGCGGTCGACAGCAGGAAGACGTCCGACATGTACGTCAGCGCGCAGACGTGCAGGAGGGGATCGTCTCCGAGCGGCTCCGAGGAACGCAGCCAGATCGCCTGCCTGGGCGGAGGTCGCTCGCCCCGCAGCACCTGGGCACGGACAGGTTCGTCGACGAAGC